>JBDUDZ010000023.1:0-16111 GCA_040002635.1 Rhodoglobus sp. | reverse complement strand
GCTGTTCCCGGCGATCAACGTCAACGACTCGGTGACGAAGTCGAAGTTCGACAACAAGTACGGCATCCGCCACTCGCTGCCTGACGGCCTCAACCGCGCCACCGATGTTCTCATCGGCGGAAAGGTCGCGTTTGTCGCGGGCTACGGCGACGTAGGCAAGGGATCGGCTGAGGCGCTGCGCGGCCAGGGAGCGCGCGTGATCGTCAGCGAGATCGACCCCATCTGTGCGCTGCAGGCAGCGATGGATGGCTACGAGGTCACGACCATCGAGAAGGTGCTTGGTGAGGTCGACATCTTCGTCACCGGCACCGGCAACGAGAACGTCATCACTGTTGATCACCTGCTCGGAATGAAGCACCTCGCGATCGTCGCCAACGTTGGCCACTTCGACAACGAGATCGATATGGCGGGTCTCGAATCCCTCAAGGGTGCAGAGAAGGTAGAGATCAAGCCGCAGGTGCACGAGTGGCGCCTGCCCTCCGGCCGCAGCGTGCTCGTGCTGTCCGAAGGGCGACTGATGAACCTCGGCAATGCGACAGGACACCCCTCGTTCGTCATGAGCAACTCGTTCTCGAACCAGGTGCTCGCGCAGATCGAGCTCTGGGCGCACGGCGAAAACTACGACGTGCAGGTGTACGTGCTGCCCAAGCACCTCGATGAGAAGGTCGCGCGCCTGCACCTAGGGGCGCTCGGTGTTGAGCTCACTGAGTTGACCCCCACGCAGTCGGCATACCTCGGCATCCCGATTGAGGGCCCGTACAAGGTCGACCACTACCGGTACTGAGTAGCACACGGCCTCCTGACGTGGAGCTTGTCGACAACGCGATAGTCCGCACTGCGATTGCGGCGTTCGCTGCCGCGCCGTCGCAACAGGCTTACCTTGAGGTGCTGCGTTGCTGTTTTCAGGGTGACCTGCTGTTCGACATCACCCCGTCGGACGTGCCTGCCCCGGGTGACGAGAACACCGTCACCTGGGAGAAGGGCATGCGCATAGGGATAGTCGAGACCACTGCCTCGGATGGCGAACGAGCCCTGCTGGCATTCACGCGCCAAGATGAGGTGTGGCCCATGCATCCCGTGGATCGTGACGCGGTTCGCACGCTGGGGCAGCAGGCTGCCGCGACTCTCGAGTTCGCGGTCGAACAGGGCTACGGCTGGCTGCTTCTCGACCCGCTCGGCCCGTCGATCTCGCTCAAGGTCGATGACATCCGCATTGCGCTGCACGCTGATCGCAACGATGCGGTCAAGCGTGCCCTGACCCCGATCGCCGACGGTGACGTGAGGCCCGCGGTGATCGACGCGCTCGTGCAGGGCGGCAACCTTTTTTATAGCGTCAACAAAGCGTCAGTTGTGAACGCGCCAAACGTGCAGATCCGCACGACGACCCAACCCGACGGCTCGACGTCGTTGCTTGCGTACACCTCGCCACTCGAGATCCATGCCAAAGACCTGTCGGATGCCGTGATGACGGCGACCGTCGCCGAGGTTGTCGAGAAGGCGCTATCCGGCTCCTACGTCGGGCTCGTGATAAACCCGTCGGGACCGTGGGTGGGACTCGGCCGCGACGAACTGCTCGAGGTGCAGAAACGGCTGCTCGCGAGCTGATCGGTGACCGCGGCATCACCCGCGGTCGGGGAAGCCCCGTGGCATCCCTTCGAGCACGGGAGCGAGCCGGTCAAGGCCCGCGCGCTCACCCGCGAGTGCAGTGGCCTCGCGGTCGCGACGCAGCGCGGCCACGGCAGCGAGGAAGAGCTCGGCGTCGGCCTGCGGCAGCGGGGAGACGTAGACAGAGACTTCGTTCGCGAGGCCTCGGCTGAGGTGATCCCGGCTGGCGGCGGTGAAGCCACCGGCCTGGCCGAGGAATTGTGCAACTCGTCGCGCCAGGGGGTCGGGCAGTTTCGCGACATCCGCCGTCGATGCCCAGTCGAGCAACTGAACCGGAACACCGAAGATCGGGGTGACGATTCGCGAGACCCGCTCGTTCTGGCTGTACGTGCCGGCGACCAGGTCGCCGAGACGCTTAGCCCTGTCGTTGAGTAGGGCGACAATGGCGGCCAGGCCACCCACTGTCGAATAGATCTCGAGCAGCCCGATGAGCGCTCGGATGAACGCGTGTCGGAAGCCAATCGATCCGCCGTCGTCTCGCACAATGCGTGCCCCGATTGCCAGCTTGCCCAAAGATTTGCCCTGGCTAAGGGTCTCAACGGCGACCGGGGCGACGACGAGGCATAGTACGAACGCGACGACACCGATCGCCGCCGTCGCTGCCTGGTCGAGACCGATCTGACGAGCGAGCGTCACAAGAATAAACAGGATAAGTAGGTAGCCGCCCGCGTAAACAATCGCGTCGATGATTGTGCCCGCTGCCCGCAGCACAAAACTCGCTGGCCGCAGATCGAGTGCCACCGCTTCGCCGGTGACGAGTTCCTGGGTCGACTCGTCATGCGCGTCAGCATCGACACGCATGCTCCGCTCGCCCGTGGCCATGACATCATTTAAGCAGATTGACCTACGCAGCAGAGGAAAGGCGCCAATGGATCTAGACGCCTACTCCGCCGCCCACCGCGAAGAGTGGGAACGACTTGCCCGGCTTGGCGGCCAGCGGTCGTTTAGCGGCGCCGATGCCGATGACCTCATCGATAGTTACCAGTCGGGGGCGAGCCAGCTCTCTGCGATTAAGACGTCGGCGGGCCAGTCGGTGCAGGGCGACAGGTTGTCGCTGTGGCTGAGCCGGGCGCGGTTGCGGTTCACCGGGGCATCCGCGAACGTCGTAAGCCAGGTGCCTCGCTTCTTCGTCGCCCAGCTGCCGGCGGCGCTGTATCGGGTGCGGATTGCCACGCTTGTTATCGCTCTCGCAACGGCACTCGTCGCATTCCTGTACGGCTGGTGGGCGACGGCAAACCCCCAGGTGCTCACCAGCATCGGGTCAGAGGCTGATCTCAAGGCTTACACGAAGCAGTTTGTCGACTACTACTCCACGTACTCGGGATCGTCGTTTGCGAGCCAGGTCTGGACGAACAATGCGCTGCTTGCGGCGAAATGCATTGCCTTCGGCATCGTCGGCGTCTTCCCCGCCTACCTCTTGTTCAGCAATGCCCAGAGCCTCGGGATGGCTGCCGCGATAATGAACCACTTCGGCCATCTCGACAAGTTCTTTCTCTACATCGCGCCGCACGGCCAGCTCGAGCTCTACTCGATCTTCGTGGCCGGCGCTGCGGGTTTGCGACTGTTCTGGGCCTGGATCGCACCCGGGGCCCGCACGCGCGGGCAGGCGCTCGCCGAGGAAGGTCGCGCGCTCTTCACCATTGTTGTCGGGCTTATCCTGTCGCTTCTTGTCTCCGGTTTGATCGAAGGATATGTCACACGGCAAGACTGGCCGTGGCCCGTGAAGATCGGCATCGGCACGGTCGCGCTCGGGGCATTCCTCGCCTACCAGTGGGTGCTGGGCGGGCGAGCGGCGCGCGCCGGTGAGACAGGTGATCTCGACGAGTTCGAGGTTGGCGCAAAGCGACTGGTCGCCGGATGACGCGGGATCCAGTCACACCCATGAGACTGCGCAACCGCAACGTGCGGACTAACCAGAGTCAGGCCTTGCGGTCGAACAGCACGCGGTAGGTCGCACCCGCGATCAATGCGCCGACGATCGGGGCAACGATAAACACCCAGACCTGGCCCAACGCATCGGGCCCACCGTAGATCGCGGTCGCGATCGAGCGCGCCGGGTTGACTGAGGCGTTGCTGATCGGAATTGCGATGAGGTGGATCACGGTCAGGGTGAGGCCGATCGCGAGTGGCGCGAAACCACTAGGGGCACGCCGATCGGTAACGCCAAGGATCACGTAGAGGAACACGGCAGTCAGCACCACTTCGGCCAGAATCACCGACACCAGGCCGAAGCCGGCTGGCGAATGGGTGTCATATCCGTTTGATGCGAAACCGCTCTTCGTAAGATCTGCCAGGAGGCCGGTGGGGCCACCCGCGGCGATCACATAGAGCACGGTCGTTGCGAGCGCCCCGCCGACCAGTTGGGCGCCGATGTAAGGAGCGACGTCTTTCCACGGGAGGCGACCCGCCGCCGCGGCGCCGATCGAGACAGCGGGATTGAAGTGTCCACCCGAGATGTGGCCGACCGCGTAGATGCCGACCACAACGGCGAGGCCGACAGCAAGGGCCACGCCTAAGATGCCGGTGTTGTTCGAGGTGAAGAGCGCGGTGCCGATGACCCCAATGACAAGCACGAAGGTGCCGAACAGTTCGGCGATGAGCCGTGCCAGGAGGGTGGGGGAGGTTGCGGGTGCGACATCCGAATGTGCGACGGCTGCATTGCCGGTAGTTACCTTGGCCAATTGAGAGCCTTTCTGTGAGGATGCTCGATCAGTTCGACTTTATCCCTGTGGAGGCCGCGACTACAGTCGCCCGGCGGCCTTGAGCGCGATGTAGCGGTCTGCGAGGGCGGGCGGCAGGTCTTGGGGAGCCGCGGTGACGACTTCCGCGCCCAGTTGGCGGATCGCCGCCGCGACCCGGGCCTGGTCGAGCAGGGCGCGCTCGGCGGCGGCGGCGAGGTAGACATCTTCGCGCGTGCTGCGGTTGAGCGTGGCATCCAGCACCGTCGGATCTGTGACGGATGACACGACAACCATGTGTTTGCGCGCGAGCTGCGGCAACACCGACAGCAGGCCGCGGGAGGCACCGGGCGCGTCGATCGTCGTGGCAAGCACCACGAGCGCCCGGTGCGCGGTCACCGAGCGCACAAGGGACGGCACGGCCGCCCAGTCCATCTCGATGAGTTCGGGGTCTACCGGCGCCATGCTCGACACCATGCGCGACAGCAGTTCTGCGCCGGTCGCGCCCTGGACGCGAGCGCGCACCCGGCGATCGTAGATGACAAGATCGATGCGGTCGCCGGCGCTGGAGGCGAGGGCGGCGAGTAGCAGCGCAGATTCGAACGCGGTGTCGATGCGCGGCTCGTTGTCGATGCGGGCGGCGGAGGTGCGTCCGCTGTCGATGATTATCACGACGCGCCGGTCGCGTTCGGGTCGCCAGGTGCGCACCACAAGACTCGGCCCAGATGGAGCTGCCCGGCGGGCGGTGGCGCGCCAGTCGATCGAGCGCACGTCGTCGCCACGCACATAGTCGCGCAGGCTGTCGAACTCGGTTCCCTGGCCACGTACGAGCACGCTTGTGGCGCCATCGAGTTCGCGCAGCCTGGCGAGTCGAGACGGCAGATGCTTGCGGGAGTTGAAGGGCGGCAGCACCGAGATCGCACCGGGAAGGTCAAATGTCACCTGTCGAGCGAGCAGCCGAAGGGGGCCGAAGGAGCGCAGCGTCACTTGTGCTGCGCGTCGCTCGCCTCGGCGAAATGGGGTGAGCGAAGTCACGACCGCTCGACGCTCGCCGGCCGGGATGTCGACATGAGCGCGCCGTGGCGTCGCGCCCGCAGACGGAGACCAGCCGTCGCGCACTATCCCGTGCATTCGCCGTCGGCCGGCATTGGTCAGCAGCAGGGTGGAGTGCGTAGTCTCGCCCAGCCGCACCCTGCCCGGCAGTTCCCGCGCCAGGATGACGCGTCGCGGTGAACCAGCCAGGCCCAGGTCGAGCCCGCCGAGCGCGACCACGAACAGCAGCCAGAGCGCGAGGACGCCCGGATCTCCCGTCACGATGATCGGCAGGATTCCCAGCGCAACGAGACCGACGAACCAACCACTAACTGCCACGTGTCGTCTCCTTCACCGTCGGTCGCACCCTCGGTGCTGGCATCCCGATATCGCCGGTGCGATTCTCGTGGCTCCAGCGCCCATGTCTAGTCCTGCAGAAGCATTAGATCGGCACCTGCACCTGTTGCAGAATCGAGCGCAGAATGGCATCGGCCGACACGCCTTCGAGCTCTGCTTCCGGCCGCAGTTGGATGCGGTGGCGCCAGACCGGTAGAACCATGGCCTGCACGTGGTCTGGGGTGATCGCGTCGAACCCCTGAAGCCAGGCCCAGGCCTTGCTCGCCGCCAGCAGTGCGGTGGAGCCGCGCGGGCTCACACCGAGCTTGACCGAGGGGCTCTGCCGGGTGGCGCGGGCGAGATCGACCGCATAGCCGATGACGTCGGTGCTCGCCCCCACCGTCGCGACAGCGGCCTGTGCGGTGGCCAACTGCTGTGCGTCGAGCACAGCAGTGACGCCAGCGGCGGCGAGGTCGCGCGGGTTGAATCCTGCCGCGTGCCGGGTGAGCACCTCGACCTCGTCGGCGCGTTCGGGCAGATCGAGCACGAGCTTGAGCAGGAAGCGGTCGAGCTGCGCCTCTGGCAATGTGTATGTGCCCTCGTACTCGATCGGGTTCATCGTCGCAGCCACCATGAACGGCACAGGGAGTTTGCGCGAGACCCCGTCGACAGAGACCTGTCGTTCTTCCATCGCCTCAAGGAGGGCCGACTGGGTCTTCGGGGGCGTGCGATTTATCTCGTCGGCCAGCAGGATGTTGGTAAACACCGGGCCTTCGCGAAACTCGAACTCGCCAAGCTTCGCATCGTAGACAAGCGAACCCGTGATGTCGCCCGGCATGAGGTCGGGTGTGAACTGCACCCGTTTGGTGTCAAGTTTGAGCGCATGGCTGAGGGTGCGAACAAGCAGCGTCTTCGCCACGCCGGGCACACCTTCGAGCAGCACGTGGCCGCCGACCAGGAGCGCGATGGTGAGGCCGGTGACTGCGGCATCCTGACCAACCACGGCCTTGCCCACCTCGGTGCGCAGGGCACCGAACGAACTCCGCAAGTCGGATGCATTTACTTGAGCGTCAGTCATACCTGTAATTCTTTCCTATCGAGGTGGGTAGCGGGTCGGTGAGATCAGGGGCGTAGTGCGCGGGCGACATCGCGCTCGAGTACGAGCAGTGCATCAGACAGGGCGACAAGCTCGCGGTCGGTCTGCGGGAGGTCATCAACGAGCAGACGCCGCACGTCTGCGACCTGACGACCAGTCACACTGGCAACAGCGGCGATCACATCGTAGACTGTGGCGGCGCGCGGCAGTCCGCACTGCGCGGCAAGTCGACCGATCGCCCCGATCCGCAACGCGTCGAGCGCACGCAGTCGCGACGAAGAACGCTCGTAGAGCCGCGCCCGGCCGCGCATTGTCTCGCTCGCTCGAACCGTCACGGGAAGGTTCTCGATCACGAGGGGGCCGAGGCGTCGACCGCGCCAGACCGCGGCAACAATGAATACGACAACGAGAAGCACCATCACCGGGATGACCCACCCGGGCGTGAGGCTGCCGAGATCCTGGCTTTCGGCGGCGGGCAGGTCGCGAGGGGTGGGCAGGTACCAGACCAGCTGATTCTGCGATCCCAGCAGGTTAAGTGCGAGCGCCGCATTGCCGCGCTCCACCACGTGTTCGTTGGTTAGTGCGTCAGTGGCGCCGAGGAGCACCAGGGATCCGGATGACCGCTCGAGCTGAATGAGCGAGAAGACATGATCACCGCTGCCGAAGCAGGCTGTCGCATCGAGCGAGGAGTCAGTGACGCGGTACCCGTTGCCGCCGCCGGCGATCGTGCCAGCCTTCTTGGCGGCCGGCAGCGAGCATCCGGCGGTGAGATCGCCTGTGACGATTCCGGCCTGGGCGGTGCCGGGCGCCACTGTCCGCAGCTCGACGAAGCCGGGATCGACGAGTACGACAGTGCTGGCGAGCCCGACGGCCTCCTTCAACTGCGTGGCGTCGAGATACAGGTTTGGGTCGTAGATCACCACTGTGGTGTTGCTGGGGTCGATGATCGCGGCCTTTGTCTGCGTGAGCGAGTCTGTTGCTGTCACCTCGACGCCGTGCTGCTTGAGCACCTCAGCCACGGCCATAGCGCCGCCGGGCGCGGCGTTGGTTGACGAGAGGGCAACTCCTGCGGCCTTAGTGCCGGCCAGACCCACCGAAATGATGCCGATGATCATGATGAACACTGCGGCGCCGACCCAGAACAGCGACCGGCGAAACACCCGCCCGGCGGTCGGTGTGACAGCGCGTTGGCCGATCGCCATCGGAGTTGTGGTCACGGGGCGACACCCGCCAGCAGCGGACGCGCTGCGCGCAGCGTGCGCTCGAGGGCAGCCACCGCCGCGTATTGCTGGGCTGTGCCCTCGTGGTCGAGGTAGCGCACGTCGTCAAATGCGGCGGCGGCAGCGGAAAGTTCGGAGGCCTCGGCCGGGAACGAGACTGCCGCGCGCACGGCGAAGTCTTGGGCAGTGGTGCCGGGCGAGGTAGTAACGATCGTGCGTTCAGCCAGTCCACGGGCAATCGCGCGAAACATCTCCGCTACGGCGGCGGAATAGTCGCCGGCGCGGGCGGCAGCCTCGGCGTCGGAACGGATGCGCGCGGCATCCCGGGCATCATCCTCACCGAAAAGCGCCCCGGCAACCCCACTTCGACGATTAAGACGCGGCACCCCGAAGATGAGAAACGCCACGACAAGTCCGACAACAACGAGAAGCACCACAATGCCGATACCAAACGCGGGCGGCCCCTTAACGGTTCCCAACTGCAGCGAGTTGAGCCAGTCGCCTATCGCCTTCGCCACCCGGTCGAACAGGGTTGGGCGAGCGGCCTGGTAGACGGGCTTCGACAATTCGTCGATAAGCCACTGCTGGGCGACAGGTGCCGTGGGGTCGACGGGAACGTCGATCGGAGCGAGAAATGTCACGACCAGGGCGCGGATGCCGGTTGCGGTTGGTTGCCATCGAGGCGTGGCAAGTACGGGTTGGCGACGCTCGTGTCGCCCGCCTGACGAGCCTCCACGAACCTATTGAGCTCGAGGTCGAGACCTTCGCGACGCATGCGCAGGTCGATGTAGATCAGGGCGGGTGTCGCGGCCTGCACCACCGATGCGATGGCGCCGAAGACCAGCGACACGACGAGTGTCAACCCGTAGACGACTATCACACCGACGATGACGCCGCCCTGGTCACCGTTGGGGTTGATAAGAGCGCTGCCAATGCCGAGGAGCAGCGAGAGCGGTGCCGAGATGATGCTGGCGACAGTCTGCACGATGAAGATGACGAGCAACTCGATGCCGAAGGTGCGCCAGAAGTAGCCGACAGTCAGCGACCACGAGCGTCGGAGAGCGTCACGCAGCGGCAGGCGCTCAAGCATGAGCACACTGGGCACGAGCGAGAGCCGCGTGCCCAGCCAGACTGCCGACACGACTGCTGCCGCGCCGAATAGCAATCCAAGCAGCACGCCAATGACGATGCCGGCGGTGCCACCAACCGCGACGATGAGCGCGATCACTACGGCGACTATGGCGAGGGCGACCAGCACTGCCGCGGTCACCAGCAACGACCAGCCGATGAGTGCTCCGATTCGTCCCCGGGCTGCGCGCCACAGTCCCCCCAGCCGCAGCTTCTCGCCGAGGGTGCCACGCGCGACTTCGAGCGAAATCACGCCTTGCAGCACCGCAGAGGCGACAATCGACAACACCACGGGCACGAGCCCCGAGAGGATGATCATCGCGACCGAGCCCGCACTGAGCGTTGCTGCGTCGGCATTTGTCGCAGTCAGGGTTCGGCTCACCGCGAAGAATGTGACAAGCCCGACGACGACCACCGTAAATATTGTGACAAGGCCAGAGACGAGTAGGGCAAAACCGAAAGTCGGGCGCGGGTTGCGGCGCAGTACCTGGAACGAAGCGCCGAGCAGCGTGCCAAGAGTAAGAGGGCGCAACGGAATGAGCCCGGGTTTCGGCGGCGGCGTCCATCCAGAGCCCACGGGTGGCGGCGGCGCTCCCGCTGCCGGGGCGAAGGGTGATGCGGGCGGTGGCGGTGAGGAGGGCTGCCCGGCCGGAGATTGCCACGATGTGCTGTCGGTCACACTGCCCCCAAATGGCTGAATTGTCCTGTTCATGCTTTCACACTCGGCTACTCTTGTGCGAAAGCTCCTGCGGCACGCGCGGGCCGAGGAGCCGAGGTAGTTGCGAGGGCACGTGAACGCGAGAATTCTTGTAGTCGATGACGACACCGCCTTGGCGGAGATGATCGGAATCGTGCTCCGGACTGAAGGTTTTGAGCCCTTCTTCTGTGAGGACGGCACCGGCGCCCTTGAGGCATTCCACTCGTCGAAGCCTGACCTGGTGCTGCTCGACCTCATGCTGCCCGGCATCAACGGCATCGAGGTCTGTGCGAGCATCCGCGACGAGTCTGGTGTACCGATCATCATGCTCACGGCCAAAAGCGACACGACCGATGTGGTGAAGGGGCTCGAGAGCGGGGCCGACGATTATGTCGTCAAGCCGTTCAATCCGAAGGAGCTTGTCGCGCGCATCCGCACCCGCTTGCGTCCCGCGACGCAGGCGTCGGCTGGATCACTCCAGGTCGGCGACCTGGTGCTGGATGTCGCAGGCCACGAGGTCAGGCGTGGCAGCGTGAAGATCAACCTCACGCCGCTGGAGTTCGAGCTGCTCCTGGCGCTCGCGCTCAAGCCGCAGCAGGTGTTTACCCGGGAGATGCTGCTCGAGCAGGTCTGGGGTTACCACTACAAGGCCGACACCCGTCTGGTGAATGTGCACGTGCAGCGCTTGCGTGCCAAGGTCGAGGAAGATCCGGACAACCCGCGCATCGTCATGACAGTGCGCGGCGTGGGGTATCGCGCGGGGAGCACTGGCTAGCTCGCATGCGCGATTTCGATGTACGCGCCTGGATCGACCGGCTCGTGCGGCTGTGGTCGACCTCGCTGCAGTTGCGTACAGTCGCGATCACTGTCGTGTTGTCGGGCCTGGCCGTGGCAATTATCGGCGGCTATATGTCGGTCAGTGTGGGATCGAACCTCTTTGACGCGAAGCGTGACCAACTGACCAGCACCTCGCAAAACGCGACCCTGGCTGGCCAGAGTGTCTTCGACAATGCGACAGAGCAGCCCGGTGCCGAAGACCTCGACGCCACGATGTCGGATGCCGCGTTGGCGATCGCCAGTGCCGCCGCCTCCAACATCGGCCCCGACTCGAGTTCACGCACGCAGTACGCGATACTTCGTTCGCCCGGGCAGGAGGGGCCTTCGCAGATCACCTCCAGGGGGTTGGACACCGACGCGCTCATCTCCGCCGACCTGCGTAAGGCTGTCCAGGGTTCGGCCGACCGGCGAACCCACTGGCAGTCAGTCTCGCTCCCACAGGCAGACGGATCTACTCAGCCGGGCCTTGTCGTCGGCTCTAGCCTCGACATCCGCGGCGCTAAATACGAGCTCTATCTCATCTATAACATCATCGACGCGCAGCAGACGCTCGGTTTCGTGCAGCAGACCCTCGCCCTCGGCGGCCTTGCCCTGATCTTGCTTATCGGTGCGGTGACCTACGTCGTGGTGCGGCTGGTAGTCGGCCCGGTAGAGCTGGCGGCGGAGACGAGCCAGAAGCTCGCTGCCGGGCAACTGGAGGTGCGTATTCCGGTGAAGGGCGACGATGTCATAGCCACGCTCGCGCGATCGTTCAACGGCATGGCGGCGTCGCTGCAGAATCAGATAACCCGGCTTGCCGCCCTGTCGCAGGTGCAGCAGCGCTTCGTTTCCGACGTGTCCCACGAGTTGCGCACCCCCCTCACCACCATCCGGCTGGCCGGTGACGTGTTGTATGACCAGCGCGATTCGTTCCCACCGGCAACCGCCCGTACAGCCGAACTCCTGCATACCCAGGTGCAGCGTTTCGAGCTTCTGCTGGCCGATCTGCTGGAAATGAGCCGCTATGACGCGGGTGCCGTCGACATGGAGACCGAACCGACAAACCTCGTGCGGCTCGTCGAAGATGCCGTCGAGAGCGTCGCATCCCTCGCCGCATCAAAGGGGTCTGAGCTGCGGGTAGTGGCTCCGGGCGGGTACTTTGAAGCGGAAGTTGACAGGCGACGCATCCGCCGCATCTTGCAGAACCTGCTCGGGAACGCCATCGACCACGGCGAAGGTAAGCCGATAGTGATCTGGGTCGACAGCGACACCGCGGCGGTCGCGCTCGCCGTACGCGACTATGGCGTCGGCATGACCGCTGCCGCCATGGAGCGCGTCTTCGACAGGTTCTGGCGGGCCGACCCGTCGCGCCAGCGGGTCACCGGGGGCACCGGCCTCGGGCTGGCGATCTCGCTCGAGGACGCGGCCTTGCATGGCGGCTGGCTAGAAGTGTGGTCAGAGCCCGGTGGTGGCTCCTGCTTCAGGCTTACCCTGCCGCGCGTGCGCGGGGCGAAACTTCTCTCGTCGCCGATCGAGCTGCCGCCCGTGGATGACGAGCTAGCGGAGGTGCAGGGTGCGTAACCGACTGGGGCCGGCTGGCCTCGCCATCGCGGCACTGCTGTTACTGGCAGGCTGTGTCGGCATCCCGACGTCTGGTGGAGTGCAAACCGGCCCAGTGATCGACTACCAACTCAATCCCGACTTCGTCGTTCTGCCCTCCGACCCCCGTGCCGGTTCTACCCAGGATGAAATCCTCACCGATTTCATGCAGGCGGTGCGCGGCCCGCAGAACGACTACGCGGTGGCTCGCAAATTCATGACCAAAAGCCTCGCGTTGAGCTGGGATCCGGATGCCAGGGTCGACATCCGCACGACACCCGCTGCGACGAATCCCGGGGCCGCGCCCGACTCGCTGCAATACACGGTCACCAGCCGCGCCTATGTCGATCCTGACGGTCGGTACATCGAGCAGGGTTTGGCGACGCAGACCCTCCAGTTCGCCTTCGCCAAGGAAAACGGAGAATGGCGAATAAGTAGCGCTGCCAACGGGATTGTGCTCTCGCAATCGAGCTTTGGCGTCGTATTCACCGAGCGTGCACTGTACTTCTTCGACCCCAGTCACACCTACCTCGTTCCTGACGTGCGGTGGTTCCCGTCGCGCGCGACAATACCTGTTCGCATTGTTGGTGCCCTGCTCGCCGGCCCCTCCAGCTGGTTGTCACATGGCGTGCTGGTTTCGGCGTTCCCCGTCGCCACCACTCTCGACCAGGGTGCGAACTCTGTGGATGTGGAGGCGGGCACGACGACAGTCGACCTGAGCAAAGAAGCATTCGCAGCGACCCCCACCCAGCGCAGCCTGATGCGCCAACAGCTCGCAGCGACCCTCGGCGTCTCTGACGTGCAGATGACTGTTGGGGGGCTCGAGCTGAGCGCGCCGGAAGACGCGAGCGCGATAGTGAATCCAACCCCTGTCGAGTCAGCGATGCTCGTCGGCACAGGTACCTCGATCGGTTTCGATTCTGGTGCGGGAGTGTCACAAATCAGTGGGCTGAGCCCCAAGCTGCTGGCGGCGGGCGCCGTCTCGCTCACGCTGAGCAACGATAAACAATCGGCAGCGTTCCTCGGCGCTGACGGCATCGCCTATATCGCCCGCAACGGCGGCGACGAGCCGCTTGCGGTGGATTCCCGTGGCGGGCTAACGGCACCCACTCTCGATCCCTTCCTTTTCGTCTGGTCGGCGCAGGCCGGCAGCGCGGCGAGTCTGACGAGTTTCGGGGCCGACGGCGTCGAGCACCCCGTGCAGTCTGGTCTGCCCGCCGACGCCCAAATCGTGTCGATGGCAGTGTCGCGTGACGGCACCCGAATGCTGCTCTACCTGTCGACCGGCGTGGGCCCGAAACTCTTCGTGGCTGGTGTCATCCGCGGGCAGGACAACGCGCCAGCAGCGCTCGGCGAACTTGTGCCACTTGCTGTCTCCACTGACGATCCGATCAGCGCGACCTGGGTAGATGACCGCACAGTCGCTGTGGCTGCGCAGGCCGACGGATTAGTTGCGGTCACGGCATTCGAACTTGGCGGCCCGAGTGCGTCTCTGGGATCGCTTGCCGACGCGCGGGCGATCGTCGGCGGCACGGGGGGTGCCGATGGGCTACGAGTGTTGCGCAACACGGGCGACACCGACCGACCTGCGGGCAGCGGGGGATGGGTCAGCACCGGCATCAAGGCCACCTTCCTCGGCACCAAGCAGTAGTCCACCGATCGGGGTCTCGCTGATCGGCAGGGCCCGGATGCGGCGAGAGTCGTGTGGTGGATCTGCGCGCCGCCCTGCTCGATGCCCTCGCCCTGCTCTCCCCGGTAGAGTGCGCGGGGTGCGGGGGTGACGACCGCTCCCTGTGTGGTGACTGCCGGCACGCGCTGGCCCCCGACGTGACCGTGCGGTTAGCGGGCGGCCTGCGCGTGTATTCGGCCCTCGAGTACGGCGGGCGGGTGCGGCGGGTCATCCTCGCCTTCAAAGAGCAGGGGCGCACGGATGTCGCCGCCGCTCTTGCCGCCCCACTGGCTGCAGCAATTCGGGCCGCGCTCGCCGCCGCCGGCCCGCGCACCGAGCTCGCCCTCGTGCCCACGAGCCGCGCCGCATGGCGGCGGCGGGGTTACGACCCGGTGCTCACCCTGGTGCGCCGCGCGGGGGGAGCCCCGTCACGACTGCTCCGGCCGGCCCGCGCCTCGGCAACGCAGAAGCACCTCGATCTGGCCGCCCGCGCCGCAAACCGTAGCAACGCGTTCATCGCGACGCGGTCGTTGACGGGGCGACGTTTCGTGATCGTCGACGACATCGTGACCTCGGGCGCGACTCTCGCAGAGGCCGCGCGAGCCATTTCTGCGGCAGGCGGTGAGGTCGCAGGCGGGGCAACCTTGGCGTTCACGAAGAGGTTGCTGGCATTCCGTGACTTTGTCCCGGGGCAGGGCTACGGTGGGGAAAAGGGCGCAAGCGATTGACCGCCTCAACCAGTCAGGTGCGGCGGATGCGCCCGGTGCTGTTGTTTATGCACACTGAGGGCTGGGAGGTCGCCGTGGAAATCACTGTCAGCGGACGCAACCTGGGGGTCACCGATCGATTTCGCGAATACGCGATTGAGAAGGCCGAGAAAATCGACCATCTCGCCGATCGTCCGATCGCCTTCGAGATTAAGGTGTCGCGCCACCACGAGACGCGCGGCTCGACAGGCGAGGATCGCGTCGAGCTGACCCTCATCGGCCCCGGTCCGCTTGTGCGCGCCGAGGCCGCCGCCGCCGACAAGTACGCGGCATTCGATTTGGCCATCGCCAAGCTCGTAGAGCGCATGCGCCAATCAAAAGACCGCAAGAAGGTGCATCGCGGCCAGCATCGCCCGGTCTCGTTGCGCGAGGCATCCGCCGATGGGTTCGGCACTACCGACCTCGTGCCGGTCAGCCCCGAAGTGCTTGACCGGGTTCTCACCGGCGAGATTGCCGTGCAGGCGGCCCCGGGCGCCGACGACGCTGACTACTCGCCCGTGGTCATCCGCCGCAAAGTCTTCCCCAGCTCGCACATGACTGTCGAAGACGCGCTCGATCACATGGAGCTTGTCGGCCACGACTTCTTCCTGTTCGTCGATGCCGAGACCGACCGCCCCACCGTCGTGTATCGACGCAAGGGCTGGGATTACGGGGTGATCGCCCTCGAGGAGGCGCAGGAACTCGCTGAGGCTGGCCGCTCGCGGCAACGCTAGAAGCTGTTCCCAGCCGCAGGTTGGTACGATTACGGGTCGGTAACGCACGCCCGATACTGTGCGCCGCCAAGCAGGACATGTCTGCGAAGAATTGGAGTAATCGATGGCCAACGTTCTCGAGCGCGCTCTTCGCGTAGGGGAAGGCCGACTGCTTCGTCGGCTGAAGAGCTATGCGGATGCCGTTAACCACCTCGAAGACGACTTCAAGACGCTCAGCGACGATGAACTCAAGCACGAGACCATCGAGTTCCGCGAGCGTTTCGCCAACGGCGAGTCGCTGGAAGACCTGCTGCCCGAGGCGTTCGCCGCAGTTCGCGAGGCGGCGGTGCGCACGCTCGGCATGCGCCACTTCGACGTGCAGCTCATGGGTGGCGCCGCGCTTCATCTCGGCAACATCGCCGAGATGAAGACCGGTGAAGGCAAGACCCTCGTTGCGACCTGCGCCGCGTACCTCAACGCGATCCCCGCAAAGGGAGTGCACGTCGTCACTGTCAACGACTACCTGGCCAGCTACCAGTCAGAACTCATGGGCCGCGTCTTCCGTGCCCTCGGCATGACGACCGGCGTGATCCTCTCTGGCCAGACGCCGATCGAGCGGCGCGACATGTACGCCTGTGACATCACGTACGGCACGAACAATGAGTTCGGCTTCGACTACCTGCGCGACAACATGGCGTGGCAGGCAATCGACATGG
>JBDUDZ010000022.1:0-16676 GCA_040002635.1 Rhodoglobus sp. | reverse complement strand
GTGTCGTAGGTGTGCCACTCCCAGTTGTCCTCTTCGACGTTCGCGAGCGCGGCGGCCATGCCGCCCTGTGCCGCTCCCGTGTGCGAGCGGGTGGGGTAGAGCTTGGAGATCACCGCGGTGCGGGCGTGCGGTCCGGCTTCGATTGCGGCTCGCATCCCTGCGCCACCGGCTCCGACTATGACAATGTCGAACTGGTGATAGTGAACGCCGTCGACGACGCGGTGTTCTTCGACATTCTCTGCGCTCTCAGCGGCGCCGTTGCTCAGCGTTGCCAATTACCGCACCGGGCAGAAGCTGGGCAGGAGGTCGACGGGGGATGCCGCCGGGCAGGGGTCGAACGTGTAGATCACCAGGGTTCCCAAGGTCAGGAGGGCGAGCGTCGAGAGCAGGATTGCCCCGAGCAGGATTCGGCGAACGAGCGGGTTGTTCGCGTAGTCGTTGACTATCGTGCGCATGCCGTTAGCGCCGTGGATCAGTGCCAGCCAAAGCAGCAGCGTGTCCCACACCACCCAGAACGGGTCGGCGAGCTTGCCGGCGACAAACGCGAAGTCGATGGCCTTGACGCCCTCGCCCGCGAACAGGTTAACGAAGAGGTGGCCGAAGATCAGCACGACCACCACGACGCCGCTGGCGCGCATGTAGATCCAGCCCCACTTCTCGAGGTTGATGCGCTTGCGACGGCGTGGGGCGGCCAGGGGGCTGCGCGGCGCGTCGATGGCGGTCATTCGCCACCCCCGAAGATGTGCATGAGCTGGCGAGGAACGAAGCCGGCGAGCAACACGATCCAGAGCCCGATGACGATGTAGAACATGAGTTTCTGGTGCTTGGTGCCCCAGCTCGAGAAGTCGATGAGGATGATGCGCAGCCCGTTGAGGGCGTGCAAGCCGATCGCGGCGACGAGTGCAATCTCGCCCAGGCCCATGATTGGCGTCTTGTAGGTGTTGATCACCGCGTTATACGACTCCGGGCTCAGTCGCACGAGCGCGGTATCGAGGATGTGCACGAGCAGGAAGAAGTAGATCGCCACCCCGGTGATGCGGTGCAGCACCCACGACCACATGCCTTCGCGCCCGCGATACAACGTTCCCGCAGGACGCTTCGGCAGGCTGATTTTGGGTGCGGCGAGCGGTGGGCCCGCCAAGGCACTCGCCGGCTTGTCTGGCACGAGCGACCCCTCCTTGCGGATGATCATGTCGCCCATGAGCGACCGTCTGGCGTCCGGGTGGCGGACCCCTCAAGTGTATTCCGACCCGGGAGGTACATCGGCCGCGCGCAGGCTCAAAATGTCTCGACTTCGAGATACTTCAGGAAATTCTCGATTCTTTCACTTAGACGCGGGTCGCCGCGGCACGGGCGTGACTCGCGATCGCCTGGTGGTAATGACCGACGAGTTCGGCACACACCGACTCCCACGAGCGGCCGAGGACTGCGCGCCGCCCGGCTTCACCCATCCGCGCGCGCAACGGTTCGTCGAGGGAGAGCCCCTCGACGAAGGCGCGCACCTGGCTGTCTTGCGCGGGATCGAACAGATAGCCGTTCACGCCGTGATTGACGAGGTCGATGGGGCCCCCGGCGCGGGGTGCGATTACCGGGATGCCGCTGGCATGGGCCTCCTGGACGGTCTGGCCAAATGTTTCCTCAGTTCCGGTGTGCAGGAAGACATCGAAGCTCGCGTAGGCCGCGGCGAGTTCGGGGCCGGTCAGCTTGCCGAGCCAGGTCACGGGCATGCCGGCAAGAGCGCGCCTGGCTGAGGGAAGAGAGGGTCCGTCGCCGACGATTGCGAGTCGAACACCGGGTAGGCCGCGAAGCACTGCCATGCGCTCGACCTGCTTCTCGGGCGCAATGCGACCCACGTACCCGATAATAAGTTCCCCGTTGGGGGCGAGCCGCTTGCGCAGGCGCTGCACGCCGACCGCGCTGCGGTTGCGAGGGTGATAGGTGGTGAGGTCGACTCCGCGGCCCCATCGGGCGAGGCGCTCCACGCCTGCGGCCTCGAGGTCGGTCATCGATGCGCTCGACGGCACGAGGGTGAGTTCGGCGCCGGAGTGGATCCAGCGCACCATCCGCCAGGCGAAGCGGGTTGCGGCCCCCAGCCGGTTGCGACGGGCGTAGCCGGCGACATCCGTCTGGAATATCGCAACGCTCGGGATGCCAAGCCGCCCGGCCGCAGCTATCGCCTGCGCGCCCAGCAGAAAGGGGGATGCCGCGTGCAGCACGTCTGGCTTGAAGTCTGCGATTACCTTCTGCACGAGCGGGTTGGGTAGCCCCATCGGGAATTGACGGTAGGCGAGGGAGGGCACCTCGTGCACGCGGAACCCTGCATACTCTTTCGGGGCACCGGCCGCAGGAACGATGACTATTGCCTCGTGACCATGCGCCGCGAGGTAGTCGAGCACTTTTTTCACGCTGTTCGTGACGCCGTTGACTGTGGGAAGGAAGCTCTCGCTGACTACTGCAACGCGCATAGTGTCGTTCCGTTCCGGTCTCGGTGACTTCACGTTAATCGGGTGTCATGGAGTGGGAATGGCGTGGTGGTTAATGACTGCTGAAGTCTTGATGTCACCGAAAGCTAAGGTTGACGGATGACTGAGAAGCTGGCCCCCTTTGCGAACTTCTACAGCATCATTCCCGCCGGCGGGATCGGATCCCGTCTCTGGCCGCTGTCGCGAGCAGATGCGCCGAAATTCCTGCACGACCTCACCGGCTCAGGCCAGACCCTGCTGCGTGACACGTGGGATCGCCTCGTGCCGCTCTCCGGCAAAGACCGCATCATGGTCGTTACCGGGCGTGCCCATCGGGCAGCGGTCGAGGCTCAGCTTCCGGAGCTCGCCGACGCCAACGTCGTTCTGGAGAGCGAACCGAAAGAGTCATCTGCAGCAATCGGCCTTGCCGCCGCGATCCTGGCGCTGCGTGAACCCGATGTCATCATCGGATCGTTCGCTGCCGACCACGTCATCGGCGACATCCGCGGATTTCGCCGTGCGGTAGCCGAGGGCGTTGCCGCCGCGCGTGCGGGCTACATTGCCACGATCGGCATCACTCCCACCGAACCCGCTGTCGGGTTCGGTTACGTGCACTGCGGCGGGCCGCTTGCCATCGAGGGTGCTCCCAACGCCGTCGCGGCGAGTTCCTTCGTCGAGAAGCCGAACCTCGCTACCGCCGAGGCCTACCTGGCCAGCGGCGACTACCTCTGGAACGGCGGCATGTTCATTGCGCGCGCCGATGTGCTGTTGGCGCAGTTGGGCGAGTCGAACCCCGAGCTGCTCGCCGGGCTCACGGAACTCGCTGAGGCCTGGGACACCCCTCGTCGTGGTGCTGTCGTCGATAAGGTCTGGCCGGCGCTCACCAAAATCGCCATCGACTATTCAGTCGCCGAACCTGCTGCCGCCGCGGGAAAACTCGTCGTGGTACCGGGCGACTTCGACTGGGATGACGTGGGTGACTTCGCCTCGATCGCCAAGCTGCACTCCGGGGGGCGCAAATCCGACCTCGCAATTCTGGGCGAGAACGCGCGTGTGCTGGCCGACGCTTCCACTGGCGTCGTAATCAGTCAAAGCGGGAGGCTTATCTCCCTTATCGGCGTGACCGACATTGTCGTAGTCGATACACCGGATGCCCTGCTCGTGACCACGACCGCAAATGCCCAGCGCGTGAAGTCAGTCGTCGACGCACTCAAACTCTCGGGACGTAACGACGTGCTGTGACCTTTGCCCGGATATCCCGTGAGATGGGTGCCTGAGGTAACGAAAACGTAACGAAGGCGTGGGTGGCTGAGAGCGGCCGGATGCCGTCTTTGCGATGTGGCTAGCGTCGAAAGCAGTTCACACTGCCGACCGGTGGTCACGTTCCAAGGAGATCGACAATGTCGAAGACAGCACTATTGCGCGCAGGCGTAGCCATTGCGGCGGCGGGCATGCTGCTCGCGGGTTGCGCTACCGCGCCGGCCAAGCCCACGGGCACAGCGGCAGCGGACGGCTATTGCGCCCGCATGGTCACCGACTCGGGCGGCCTCGATGACCGCTCGTTCAATGACGCAAGCTGGAAGGGTTTGCAGGACGCCCAGAAGAAGTACGGCATCGATGCCAAGGTGCTCGTCTCGACCTCAGAGACCGACCTCGCCCCGAACGTGCAGCAGGCCGTTGATTCGGGTTGCAACTTTGTCTTGACTGTCGGCTACTCGCTCGCCGACGCGACGCTCGACCAGGCGACGAAGAATCCAAAAGTCGACTTCTCGATAGTCGATGAAGTAGTGGATGCCCCGAACGTCAAGCCCATCGTCTTCGACACCGCACAGGCGTCGTATCTCGCCGGCTACCTCGCTGCTGGCGTGACCAAGACGGGGATCGTCGCCACCTTCGGCGGCGGCAACCAGCCGCCCGTGACCCTGTTCATGGATGGCTTCGTTGACGGCGTCGCGAAGTACAACGAGGTGCACGGCACCACCGTCACAGTGCTGGGCTGGGATAAGGCGAAGCAGGACGGGGTGTTCACTGGCGACTTCGAGGACATCAACAAGGGACTGACGGCGACCCAGGGCTTTATCGACCAGGGTGCCGATGTGATCCTGCCGGTAGCAGGGCAGGTAGGCCAGGGTGCGGCGCAGGCCGCGCTCGACTCGAATGGCAAAGCGTCAATCATCTGGGTCGACTCGGACGGTTACGACAGCCTCGCCAAAGAGTTCCGTCCCGTGCTGCTGACCTCGGTGCTGAAGAACACTGGGGATGCGGTCGTGCAGATCGTCGGGCAGAGCATCGACGGCACCTTCGACAACAAGGAATACGTCGGAACCCTGGCGAACAAGGGGGTCGGCATCGCGCCCTTCCACGACCTCGCGGGCAAGGTCGATTCAACACTCGCCGGTGAGATCGACAAGCTGCGCAACGACATAATCGCGGGTTCGCTCGTTGTCAGCAGCCCGAACACCCCAAAGTAGTTTCTCTTCCACCGCCGGATTGCATAACATTTCCGGTTGATTTCGGGGCCGTCGCGAATTGATAACCATTCGGCGTCGGCCCCGATTTCGCCTGCCCGGCTTTCGTAACATTAGGTAACGTGGATGCACTATGTCTCGGCATTCTCCGCCGGGCAGCATCTTGGAGGACATCTTGAGAATCACCTCTCGCAGCCGGGCTCTCGCCGGTATCGCCCTGATCGGCACGAGCGCCATGGTGCTCGCCGGTTGCGCCGCGGCTCCCGCGCCTTCCGCATCCCAGTCCGCAGTGGCGGGCTTTCTCCCCTGCATGGTCTCTGACTCAGGCGGGTTCGACGACAACTCGTTCAACCAGCTCGGTTACGAGGGCATCCAGGATGCGGCCAAGGCCGCCGGGGTCAAACCGATCACCGTCGAGTCGAACGCAGACACCGACTACGCACCAAACATCGATCAGCTCATTTCGCAGGGCTGCACGCTGATTGTCACAGTCGGGTTCAACCTCTCTGCGGCCACTGTGACCGCCGCACTGGCACACCCGGACGTGCAGTTCGCCATCATCGACGATGCCGCCGACAACGACTTCGACGGCAAGACTGACGCCCCCAACATCAAGCCGATCCTGTTCAACACCGCGCAGTCTGCGTTCCTTGTCGGCTACGCCGCCGCGAGCTACACCAAGTCGGGCATTGTCGCGACATGGGGCGGCATGAACTACCCGACAGTCACAATCTTCATGGACGGTTTTGCCCAGGGCGTGACCTACTACAACACCCAGAAGAGCAAGAGCGTCAAGGTGCTCGGCTGGACAGGCGACGGATCAACGTCCACGTTCACCGGTGGGTTTGCGGCAAACGATGTAGCGAAGACGACAGCTCAGAACTTCATCGACCAGGGTGCAGACATCTTGCTTCCTGTCGGTGGACCGATCTACACGAGTGCGGCCGCTGCGATCACCGACTCGGGCAAGGACATCGCCCTCCTCGGTGTAGACGCCGACCTGTTCGTGACCGACAAGACAGTCGATCCGATCATCCTGACCTCGATCGAGAAGGGCATCAAGCAGGCGACTGTCGATGTCGTGAAGTCTGCGGCCGCTGGCACGTTCTCGACTGACGCCTATGTCGGCACTCTCGACAACAACGGTGTCGGCATCGCGCCGTTCCACACCTTCGAGTCGAAGGTGTCCCCTGACCTCAAGGGTGACCTCGACAAGATCAAGGCCGGCATCATCGGTGGCAGCATTCCGGTGACGTCCTACCTGACCAAGTAGCACCACGTGTAATACCGGTCGGGGAGATCAGCAGCGCTGGTCTCCCCGACCTCTTTAACACCATCCGCTGGGGCACGAGCCCTTGGAGAACGCGCAACGCCGCGCATTAGATTGGTCACCATGAAGCTAGAACTTCGGGGCATCACGAAGCGGTTCGGCGCGTTGGTCGCCAACGACCACATCGACCTGGTGGTTGAGCCGGGCGAGATCCATTGCCTCCTCGGCGAGAACGGCGCAGGCAAGTCGACGCTCATGAACGTGCTCTATGGCCTCTACCAGGCCGACGAGGGTGAGATCCTGCTCGACGACGTCGTCCAGCGCTTCTCCGGCCCCGGCGACGCAATGAACGCGGGCATTGGCATGGTGCATCAGCACTTCATGCTGATCCCGGTCTTCAGCGTCGCTGAAAACGTCATGCTCGGCCACGAAGACACCAAGTTCGGTGGCCGTCTCGACCTCGCCGGAGCACGCGAGAAGGTCCGGGAGATCTCCGCCCGTTTCGGTTTCGACGTAGACCCCGACGCCCTCGTCGACGACCTCCCGGTTGGCGTGCAGCAACGCGTCGAGATCATCAAGGCGCTGTCGAGGGATGCCAAGGTGCTCGTTTTCGACGAACCGACGGCCGTGCTTACCCCGCAGGAGACCGACGAGCTCATGGAGATCATGAGGCAGTTGAAGGCCTCGGGAACGTCGATAGTGTTCATCACCCACAAGTTGCGCGAGGTTCGCGAGGTGGCTGACCGCATCACGGTCATCCGGTTGGGAAAGGTCGTCGGAGAAGCCTCCCCGACCGCGACAAACGAGGAGCTTGCCTCAATGATGGTCGGGCGCGCTGTCGACCTCACTGTCGACAAGGGCCCCGCCCATCCCGGCAAAGCCGCGCTCGTGATCGAGCACCTGTCGGTGATCGACCCGCGCAACCAAATCGTCGTCAATGACGTGAGTTTCGAGGTGCACGAAGGGGAGATCCTCGCGATCGCCGGGGTGCAGGGCAACGGCCAGACTGAGCTCACCGAGGCAATCATGGGCCTGCAGCCGCGGGTAACCGGCAGCATCACGCTCGACGGGAAGTCGTTGCGTCGTTCGGTGCGCCGCACGCTTGATGCCGGCGTCGGATTCATCCCCGAGGACCGTCAGGAAGATGGTCTGATCGCGGAGTTCACCATCGCCGAGAACCTCATGCTCGACCGTGCCGACAGCGAACCATTCGTTAAGTTCGGTGCCCTGCAACTGGGCTACCTCGCCGAATTCGCCGAGCAGAAAGTCGCGGAGTTCGACATCCGCGCCCAGGGCATCACCACCCACGTGGGGCGGCTCTCCGGCGGCAACCAGCAGAAGGTTGTTCTTGCCCGCGAACTCAGCCGTGACCTTCGCCTGTTCGTGGCTGCGCAGCCGACCCGAGGTCTCGACGTCGGCTCGGTCGAGTTCGTGCACACGCGCATTGTGCAGACGCGGGATGCCGGCGTGCCCGTCATCGTCGTCTCCACGGAGCTCGACGAGGTCGTCGCGCTCGCCGACCGGATCGCCGTCATGTATCGCGGTGCCATCGTCGGAATCGTGCCTGGTGATACCCCCCGCGAGGTGCTTGGCCTCATGATGGCCGGCGAACTCCCGAAGTCAGCGAAGGCGGCGGCATGAGCGAGCAGATTCCGACCAAGGGACAGGTTCCCGAGTTGATCGAACCTGGTCAGGGCCCCGCCGCCGAGGTTGCTCCACCGTCGCGGTCACACCAGGTGCTGCGCGAGATCGTCACGGGCAGCGCGCTGATCTCGGTGCTCGCGGTGGTCCTGGCGCTCGTTGTTGGCGCGGTGCTCATCGCCCTGACCGACAAGGGCGTCCAAACGGCATCCGGATACTTCTTCTCCCGGCCCGGCGATACTTTCAAGGCCATCTGGGATGCGGCATCCGGTGCCTACACGGCCCTGTTCCAGGGCTCGATCTACAATTTCCGCCGCCCCGAGTTTGCTGACGGCATCCGCCCCCTCACCGAGACGCTCACCTTCGCCACGCCGCTCATCGCGGCTGGCCTCGGTGTGGCCCTCGCGTTTCGGGTAGGTCTGTTCAATATCGGTGGCCGCGGACAGATGCTCGTAGCGGCGGGGGCCGCCGGGTATGTGGGCTACGCGTGGCACTTGCCCGCTGGCATCCACCTGATCGTTGCGATAGTTGCCGGGATGCTCGCCGGCGCGATCTGGGGTGGCATAGTCGGCCTGCTCAAGGCCCGCACCGGCGCGCACGAGGTGATCGTGACGATCATGCTCAACTACGTCGGTTTCTACCTCATCGCGTACCTGCTGCGCACGCCCGGCGCCCTTCAGGCTCCCGGCTCGACCAACCCCAAGACCGCGCCCATGCTAGACACGGCAGTTTTTCCTGACCTGTTCGGCCCCAGGTACAACCTTCACCTCGGGTTCGTTGTGGCGATCGCCGCGACGATATTTGTTTGGTACCTGATCAACAGGTCGAACATCGGCTTTCAATTCCGCGCAGTCGGCGAGAACCCCAACGCCGCACGGGTTGCGGGCATCAAGGTCAAGAACATCTATGTCTATGCGATGTTGCTCTCTGGAGCACTTGTCGGCCTCGCCGGCGTTGCACAGGTTCTCGGTACGGTGACGACCGGCTTCGGTTCGGGAATCGATGCGGGAATTGGCTTTGACGCGATCACTGTGGCGCTGCTGGGCCGGTCGAAGCCAATTGGTGTGTTCTTCGCCGGCATATTGTTCGGTGCGCTAAAGGCCGGTGGCTACTCGATGCAGGCCGCGCAAGGTGTACCGATCGACATTGTGCTGGTAGTGCAGTCACTTATCGTGTTGTTCATCGCCGCGCCGCCGTTAGTGCGGGCAATATTCCGGTTGCCGTCGCCTGGCACGCCGCCAAAGTCTCGAACGCCAGTCACCGCAGCACGGAAGGCCGAGGTCGCCAAGTGAGCACAGTGGAGGAGACCGCACGCGTGATCCCGTCGGCCGCGCCGATCGTGCTCGACAAGGCCGCGGTCCGCAACTGGAAGCCGCCGATCGCGCTCGGCCTGTTTGGGATTCTTGCCCTGCTGCTTTTCGCGATCGGTGCGCGGGCGGGAACTACCACGTTCCGGCTGTCTACCGACAGCGACCTGATCCAGTTGTCGCCCATCCTTGCCGACGTGACGACAGTAACCATCGTCGTCACAATGCTGTTGTTCATCATCGCGGCGGTCTCGGCCTACTTGTCATTGCGCGCGAGAAAAACCCCGTTGTGGATGCTCGCCCTTTACGCGGTGCTCATCGTCGTCGCATTTCTCACCTGGTCGGCCGCGGGCGCGACCCTTCCGGTGCCTGGATTGCTCGTCGGCACCGTCGGCCTCAGCATTCCCCTGATTTTCGGGGCCCTCGGGGGAGTTATCTCAGAGCGCGTCGGCGTGGTAAATGTTGCGATCGAAGGCCAGCTGCTCGCTGGGGCTTTCGTGTCGGCGGTGGTGGCTTCGGTTACGCACCAGCCGGTGCTCGGCCTGCTCGGGGCTGTCATCGCGGGTGTACTTGTCTCGTTCGTGCTCGCGGTGTTCTCGATCAGGTACATCGTCGACCAGGTGATCGTCGGCGTCGTGCTCAACGTGCTCGTCACGGGCCTGACGAGTTTCTTGTACTCGAAGGTACTGAGCCCAAATTCTGACCTACTCAATAACCCGCCGCGCTTCCCGAAGTTGCCGATCCCGCTGCTGGGTGAGATTCCGATCGTCGGCCCCGTGCTGTTCAGGCAGACGATCATCGTCTACCTGATGTATGTCGCTGTCGCCGCAGTTTGGTTCGGGCTCTTCAAGACGAAATGGGGCCTTCGACTTCGAGCCGTGGGTGAGCACCCGCAGGCGGCGGACACCGTTGGTATCAACGTCAACCGCACCCGGTTCTGGAACGTCTCGCTCGCCGGAGCGATCGCGGGCCTGGGTGGCGCCTACTTCACGCTCGGCTCCGTCGGCGCGTTCAACAAAGAGATGACAGCGGGTGCGGGCTTCATCGCCCTCGCCGCTGTCATCTTCGGGCGCTGGGATCCGCTGCGTGCCACGCTTGCTGCCCTGCTGTTCGGATTCGCCTCGAACCTGCAGAGCGTGCTCTCGATCATCGGCTCTCCGGTGCCGAGTGAGTTCATGCTGATGCTGCCTTACCTCGTGACGATCTTTGCGGTCGCGGGGCTGGTCGGACAGGTGCGCGGGCCTGCGGCATCCGGCAAGCCGTATATCAAGTCATGACCAACACCATCGACTGGGATGCCCTCCGCGCCGTGGCGAAAGAAGCCCTCACCCACGCGTACGTTCCGTACTCGAAATTCCCGGTCGGGGTGGCAGCGATTGTTGACGACGGTCGTGTGATCTCGGGCGCGAACGTCGAGAATGCCTCGTACGGCCTCACACTGTGCGCCGAGTGCGCCCTGGTGTCGAGCCTGCACATGACCGGCGGCGGCAAGCTCGTCGCGTTCACCTGCGTCGACGGGCACGGCAACGCGCTGATGCCGTGCGGGCGGTGCCGGCAGCTGCTCTTTGAGCATTCCGCCGATGGGATGCTGTTAGAGACGGTGAGCGGAATCAAGACGATTGACGAGGTGATCCCCGATGCCTTCGGCCCGCGGACCCTCGAGGCCTATAGCGCGGTAGAGCTATGAGAACCATGCCAGTTGAAGCCTTCGACGTGGTCGACCTCATCAAGACCAAACGCGACAAGGGCGTGCTAACCACCGCGCAGATCGACTGGCTGGTCGATGCGTACACGCGCGGCTATGTCGCCGACGAGCAGATGTCGGCGATGACAATGGCGATATTCCTCAACGGGATGCAGCGAGAAGAGATTCGCGATCTCACTCTTGCGATGATCGCCAGCGGAGAGACGTTGTCATTCGAAGGGCTCGGCAAGCCGACGACCGACAAGCACTCGACAGGGGGAGTCGGCGACAAGATCACCCTGCCGCTCGCGCCGCTTGTCGCCTCCTTCGGGGTTGCTGTGCCGCAGCTGTCTGGGCGTGGCCTCGGGCACACCGGGGGCACACTCGACAAGCTGGAAAGCATCCCCGGCTGGCGAGCGAAACTGAGCAACGACGAGTTCATGGCGCAACTACGTTCCGTGGGCGCCGTAGTGTGTGCAGCGGGCTCAGGCCTGGCCCCCGCGGATGGAAAGCTCTACGGCCTCCGGGACATCACCGGAACTGTCGAGGCGATACCGCTGATCGCGTCATCCATCATGAGCAAGAAAATCGCCGAAGGAACTTCGGCTCTCGTGCTCGACGTGAAGTTCGGCTCAGGGGCTTTCATGCAAGACCCGGCGCGCAGCCGAGAGCTCGCGGAGACGATGGTGCGCCTGGGCAACGACGCAGGCGTGAAGACCGTCGCCCTGCTCACGAACATGAATGTGCCGCTCGGGTTCGCCATCGGCAACGCAAACGAGGTTCGTGAATCGGTTGAGGTGCTCGCCGGCGGCGGCCCAGCGGATGTCATCGAACTGACTATCGCTCTCGCGCGGGAAATGCTCGCCCTGGTCGGCCAACCTGACGCGGATGTCGAGGCGGCGCTCAAGGACGGTCGCGCGATGGACGCCTGGCGAGCGATGATCTCAGCCCAGGGTGGCGACCCTGATGCCGCCCTGCCGACCCCGGCGGAAAGTCACGAGGTTCTCGCAGACCGCGACGGCATCCTCGTCGCCCAGCACGCCCTGCCATTCGGTATCGCGGCCTGGCGACTGGGTGCCGGTCGCGCTCGCAAAGAAGACCCGGTGCAGCACGCCGCCGGCATCGACCTGCACGCCAAACCTGGCGACGCGATCACGAAGGGTCAGCCGCTCTTCACCCTGCACACCAACGAGCCGGCCCGCTTCGACCGCGCTCTTGATGCGCTACAGGGTGCATACCGCGTGGGTGACGCCGGGGAACCCGTTGATGATGGCGGGGCGCTTGTGCAGGGTCGCGTCGAGTAGCTCCCCGGCTTGCCAGCTCACCAGCCTCGGCCAGACTGGGCGCGCTTTGTCAGGAATGCACAAGATAGATTTAGACCATGAATGCAGCTGCAGACGAATACCTGATGCCCGGAGGGGGTGCGAGCATCGCGGCACTGCCGAAGGTCTCGCTCCACGATCACCTGGATGGCGGCCTGCGCCCGCAGACGATCATCGACCTCGCCGAGGCTGCCGGTGCTACCCTGCCCGCGCCCGATGCTGCGGGACTCGCCGACTGGTTCAACGAAGAGAAGGCGTCGCTGGTTGAATACCTGAAGACGTTCGACCTCACCACCGCCGTCATGCAGACCCACGAAAACCTCGTACGCATCGCGCGCGAATTCGTGCAAGACCTCGGCGCCGACGGTGTGGTCTACGGCGAGATTCGCTGGGCTCCCGAGCAGCACCTCCAGCACGGGCTCACCCTCGACCAGACAGTTGAGGCGGTGCAGGAGGGCATCGAAGCAGGGATCGCCGATGTGCGCGATGGCGGCAGCGACATCCGCATCGGCCAGCTCGTGAGCGCGATGCGCCACGCTGACCGTGGCCTCGAGATCGCGGAACTCGCAGTACGTCATCGGGGCAATGGCGTTGTGGGCTTCGACATCGCGGGAGCGGAGGCGGGGTTCCCGGCCAGCCGCCTGCGCGACGCCTTCGACTACCTCGCAGCCCAGTTCTTCCCGCGCACAGTTCACGCCGGCGAAGCCGACGGGCTGGAGAGCATCCGCGGCGCTCTCATAGATGGGCGGGCCTTGCGTCTGGGCCACGGCGTGCGGCTCGCCGAAGACATCACAGTCTCACGTGAGGATGACGACAACACCTACGTGACTCTCGGCCCGGTCGCCCAGTGGGTGAAAGACCAGGAGATTGCGCTCGAACTCAGCCCAACCTCCAACGTCGACACTCACGCGTTTGCGCAGTGGGGCAGCGAGCTCATCGACCACCCATTCGATTTGCTGTACCAGCTCGGCTTCCGGGTGACTGTCAACACAGACAACCGACTGATGAGCCGCACCACTCTCAGCCGCGAGTTGTTCGTGCTCGCCGAGACTTTCGGCTATGACCTCACCGATCTCGCGGTCTTCCAGCTCAACGCTGCCGCGTCGGCGTTCCTGCCGATCGAGGAGCGCGAAGAACTCGCCGATATCATCACCGCGGGGTTCGAGACCGCGTGAGCCTGCCGCCGCTCCCGGAGAGCGCCATCGTGATTGGCGCGAATGCCGCAGACTGGCGCGCTGCGGTGACCCTGGCGGCAGATGCCCTGGCAATCTCGGGAGCTGCCCGTCCTGAGTACGGGCTCGAGATGATCCGGATGATCGAGGAGCACGGTCCGTACGTCGTCATCGCCCCGGGGCTTGCGCTTGCCCACGCGCGCCCGGGCCCGGAGGTGCTCGCCGACGGTCTTTCGATCGTGACGCTCGCGACCCCTGTCAATTTCGGGCATCCGCACAACGATCCGGTGAGAGTGGTGCTCGGTCTGGCAATCGTTTCCGCTGACGAGCATCTTGCGGCAGTAGCCGCGCTCGCCAACGTGTTCAACGACTCGCACGCAATTGATGAACTCGCGGCCGCCACTTCGGCGGCTGAGGTTCAGCACATCATGGGAGCGCCGGAGCAATGAGAGTCGCGCCAGCGATTCCGCGACCCCAGCGCCCACCGAGCCTGCGAGGGAGGGCAACCGCGTGAAGATCGTTACGATCTGCGGCGCGGGCATCGGCAGTTCCGGCATCCTCAAGGTCAATGCCGAGCGAGCGCTGCGCAAGCTCGACATCGACGCGACGGTGGTCGCAGCCGATCTTGCTTCGGTTCGTGAGGTCGCCGCTGACGCCCAGATCATCCTCACCTCAGCGGAGTTCGTTGAGGCAATCGGGAAGACTTTCGCCGACGTCATAGTCGTCGAGAACTACTTCGACACCGAGGAACTCACCGCGAAGCTGGAATCAGCGCTGGGCTAACGGGCAGGGGTTAGCCCAGCAGTTCGCGCATCCCGGCGTCAAGCTGCGTGACTACGGCTTCGGCCGCTGCCCTGCGCTCGGTGGGGTTCCCGACGCTCGACGACGCATCTAGGTAGGCCTTGAGCTTGGGCTCAGTGCCGCTGGGGCGCACAATCACCCGGGCGCCGTTGGCGAGGTGGATGCGAAGGATATCGTTCGGTCCGAACTGCTCGAACCCGTTCGCAAAATCGTCAATCGACGCGACAGGCAGCGACCCGATAGCAGTGGGAGGGGTCGCGCGCAGCCGTGCCATCATGCTGCCGATGTCGGCTAGGTCGTCGACGCGCAGTGAAATCTGGCCGGAGGAATATGCGCCGAACTCGGCGGCAAAGTCGTCAAGGTGGTCGTCGATACTTTTGCCGGCCGCCTTGAGTTCGGCGGCGAGCGAGAGGAACTCGATGGCTGCCGAGATGCCGTCTTTGTCTCGCACCTTGTCGGGGTCGACGAGGTAGCCGAGCGCTTCCTCGTAGCCGTAGACGAGCCCATCGACTCGCGAGATCCACTTAAACCCGGTGAGAGTCTCCTCGAAGTCGAGGTGGTGTTGGGCAGCAACCTGCCGCAGTGCGGGCGAGGAGACGAGGGAAGCGGCAAGCGTCCCCACCCCGTCGCTGCGCCGCGCCACCCGCCACCCGAGCAGGAACCCCACCTCGTTGCCGCTCAACCGCCGCCACGAGCCATCGGCGGCGGGGATTGCTACCGCAAGCCTGTCTGCATCCGGGTCATTGACTATCGCGAGGTCGGCCCCGACGGCTGCCGCCTTCGCGAACGTGAGGTCCATGGCGCCCGGCTCCTCGGGGTTCGGGAACGCGACAGTGGGGAACGCGGCATCCGGCTCTATTTGCTCCGAGACAAGCGCTGGCGATGCGAAACCGGCCGCCGCGAAGACTTTCTGCGCCGTCTCCCAACCGACGCCGTGCATCGCCGAGTAGACGAACGACAGCGGGCCACCGGCAGCCCGCGCGGCAGTCTGCGTCACGTAGGCCTCGACGATGCTCTCGTCTGCGGTCGCGAAGTCGGTCGAGCGCGGTATGTCGCCGAGCGCGACGTCGTGCGCCACCCGTTCAATCTGGGCGGCGATTTCGCCGTCTGCCGGCGGGACGATCTGGGAACCGCCGTCGACGCCTCCGAGATACACCTTGTATCCGTTGTCGCGGGCTGGGTTGTGGCTGGCCGTCACCATGACGCCGGCGCTGGCGCCGAGGTGGCGTACCGCGAAGGCGAGCACCGGGGTCGGCAGGTGCCGCGGGAAGAGTGTCGTGCGTACGCCGGCCCCTGCCATGATGACGGCCGTGTCGCGGGCGAATACCTCAGAGTTTGTGCGCCCGTCGTAGCCGATGACGATGCTCGGGTTCGGATCACGCGCCAGGAGGAAAGCGGCGAAGCCGGCGGCGGCCTGGCCGACGAGCACGCGATTCATTCGCGCCGGGCCTGCGCCCAGCTCGCCGCGCAGTCCCGCGGTGCCGAACTCGAGGCGGGAGGCGAAGCGCTCGGCGAGTGGCTCGGTGCGCCCGGCTTCGGCCGCGGCGATGAGGCCGTCGAGCTCGGCTCGGGTCGTGTCATCCGGGTCCTGATCGCGCCAGCGTCGCGCGTCGTCGATGAGACTCTGGTCGTTGAGGCTCACAGCTTGGCCACGATTCTCGCGAGGAGCGCGCTGATTTTCACCTCGGCGTTCTTGCCGGCTTCGATTACCTCGGCGTGGCTCAGCGGTGTCTTCTGGATGCCGGCTGCCAGGTTCGTGACGAGCGAGAAGCCCAGGATCTCCATCTTCGCCTGGCGCGCTGCGATGGCCTCGAGAGCGGTGGACATCCCGACAATGTGCCCGCCGATGGCTTTCGCCATCTGCACCTCGGCCGGCGTCTCGTAGTTGGGGCCTCGAAACTGGCAGTACACCCCTTCATCGAGGTCTGCGTCGACCGTGCGGGCGAGATCGCGCAGCCGCCTGCTGTACAGGTCGGTGAGGTCGACGAAAGTCGCACCCTCGAGCGGCGAATCCGCAGTGAGGTTAATGTGGTCGCTGATCAGCACCGGGGTGCCCGGCGTCCACGTCTCCCTGATCCCACCGGCACCATTGGTGAGAATCATTGTGGTGGCACCGGTCGCCGCCGCTGTGCGCACCGAATGGACAACCCGGCGAACACCGTGATTCTCGTAGTAGTGGGTGCGCGCGCCGATAACCAGGGCGCGTTTGCCGCTGGGCAGCAGCACTGAGCGCAGGGTGCCGACATGGCCCTCCAGTGCGGGCTTGCTGAACCCGGTGATCTCCTGGGCCGGGATCGTGGCCGTGGTCTCTCCGATGAGGTCGGCAGCTTTGCCCCAGCCGCTGCCGAGCGTGAGCGCGATGTCGTGGTGGTCGACACCCGTGCGTTCCGCGATCTCGGCGGCCGCGGTGGCGGCTATCGCGAACGGGTCGGCGGCGGGGTCATCGAGAGGATTGGACATCCCCACACTCTATGACTCAACTTCCTTCTTGAGCCCCTCGAGCATGGTGTTCCAGTTCTGTTCGGAATGTGCGACGTCCTCGTAGCTGT
>JBDUDZ010000021.1:0-17719 GCA_040002635.1 Rhodoglobus sp. | reverse complement strand
GGCGGTCGGGGTTGTTGCGACGGTTCTTCTTGGTCACGTAGGTGTAACCGGTGCCCGCCGTCGAGCGGAGCTTGATGATCGGACGGATGTCCTGGGACTTTGCCATTAGATTTTCTCCCCACGTGCGAGGAGGTCCTTGACGACCGACTCAATGCCGCGAGCGTCAATCACCTTGATGCCCTTGGCGGAGAGGGTGAGAGTGACGTTGCGGCGAAGCGAGGGCACGTAGTACTTCTTCTTCTGGATATTCGGGTCAAATCGACGCTTGGTGCGTCGGTGCGAGTGTGAGATCGCGTGGCCAAAGCCGGGAACGGCTCCGGTCACCTGGCAGACTGCTGCCATGGCTGTACTCCTGTTCTGATTACCGTAGAAGCCGAGGCTTCTACCCAAGATCACTTGTCGGCACGCCTTGATTCCTTACCTTGCCTGTTACAGCACAGCGGGAGGCGCACAATGTGGGCGGAAATGCCCAACCTGTAGAGGATACGCGCGGGAGCTGGCTGGGTCAAACGCGCAAGCACCGGTGCAACAATCGGACAATGGCCCACGCGCTGCACGACATCACAGTCACCACCAGAATCGACGAGGCGAGCCCCGCCCTGAAGGGCGTGCTAGGAATCCCGTCGGGCACGGGGCCGTGGCCAGCGGTGGTCGTAGTACATGAGGCTTTTGGCGTCGACGACGAAATGCGCAAACAGGTGGCGCATCTCGCAGACCTTGGATACCTCGCCCTCATGCCCGACCTATTCACCGCCGGTGGCGTGCGCCGCTGCATCGGGGCGACCTTCCGGTCGCTGCGCAGCGGCACGGGGCGGGCGTTCGCCGACATCGAGGCGGCACGGCAACTGTTGCTGGCTCGGGATGACAGCAACGGCGCGGTCGGCGTGATCGGCTTCTGCATGGGCGGCGGCTTCGCCCTGCTGGCGGCGGCACGCGGGTACGACGGCGGGGCGACCGGGTTCGCCGCGGCATCCGTGAACTACGGCATCATGCCGAAAGACCTGGGCCTAATCGAGCATTCCTGCCCGGTAGTTGCAAGTTACGGAGCACAAGACTTCTCGCTTCGCGGGGCGGCGGCAAAGCTCGAGAAGACCTACACGACCAACGGGGTAGCTCATGACGTGAAGGAGTATCCCGGCGCCGCGCATGCATTCCTCAACGAACTACCGACCGGCCCCGGCTGGATGCGGCCGATGCTTCGGATCACCGGGTTCGGCCCGCGACCAGATGTCGCCGTCGACGCATGGAAGCGAATCACCGCATTCTTCGACGAGCATCTCGTCGCACCGGCACCCACGAAGCCCGCGAAGGGGAGCGCCCCAGCGTAACCTGTCGCCATGCGCATCGGCTACGCCACTGGCTATTGGAAGAGCGGGCCGCCGGCCGGCGCGCTGAAGGCTATTCGCACGGCCGAGCGCCTCGGCTTCGAGTCGATCTGGACTGCGGAGGCCTACGGCTCTGACGCATTCACCCCGCTGGCCTGGTGGGGGTCGCGCACGACCCGCGTAAAACTCGGCACAGGAATCGCGCAGCTCTCGGCGAGAACTCCGGTGGCGACGGCGATGGCCGCACTCACCCTGGATCACCTATCGGGCGGCCGCGTCATCCTGGGCCTCGGCGCATCCGGGCCACAGGTCGTCGAGGGCTGGTACGGCCAGCCGTATCCAAAACCACTCGCCCGCACCCGGGAGTACATCGACATCATTCGCCAGGTGCTAGCGCGCGAGGCGCCGGTCACCTCGTTGGGAGACCACTATCCGCTGCCATACCCCGGCGGGACGGGGCTCGGCAAGCCACTGCGCAGCACCGTGCATCCGCTGCGCGCCGACCTGCCCATCTACCTCGCAGCCGAAGGCCCAAAGAACGTGGCGCTTGCCGCCGAGATCGCCGACGGATGGTTGCCGTTCATGTTCTCGCCCAAGGCCAATGAGGCGGCCGTGGCCTCGCTCGAGGAGGGGTTCGCCCTGCGTGGTGCCGAGCGATCACCGCGCTCCGGGTTCGAGGTCGCGGTGCAGCTCGCGGTGATCCCGCATCCCGATGTCGAAAAGGCTGCCGATCTGGTGCGGCCGATCATCGCCCTCTACGTGGGAGGCATGGGCGCCAAGGGCGAGAACTATCACCGCAAGGTGATCGACAGGCTTGGCTACACCGCTGACTGCGACCGCATCGAGGAGCTCTACCGTTCCGGTCGCAAAGCTGAGGCTATCGCCGCCGTGCCCACCAAACTCGTCGAAGAGATCGCGCTCATCGGGCCGCCCGAGAAAATCCGCGACGAACTGCAAGCCTGGAACGAGTCGGTCGTGACGACTCTTCTCGTGCAGGGCCCTGCGTTCGCCTTGCGAACGATTCGGGATGTCGTGGCCGGCGGCTCGCTCACCCGCGCGAAGCTCGGCGCGCTGGCCTACGCCTACGCGACCCGCACTCGCCGCCTCAGGTAGCCGCGCGCCTCAGGCCTTGGCCGAGCAGTCCGCGCACAGCCCGAACACGTCGACAATGTGATTCGGTTGCGTGAAGCCATGCTGCGCCGCCACCGTGCGCGCCCACTGCTCCACTTCATCGGCCTCGATCTCAACTGTCAGTCCGCAGGAACGACAGATCAGGTGGTGGTGGTGGCTGCCCGGCGTGCACGCGCGGTAGAGGCTCTCGCCCTCCTGCTGCAGCGAATCGGCCTCGCCCTCCGTCGCGAGGTCGGCGAGCGCACGGTAGACGGTCGCAAGCCCGATCGGCGAGCCGCTCTCGCGCAACGACGAATGCAGTGCTTGAGCACTGACGAATGCCTCGGACTCGCCGAGCGCCTCGCGCACAGCTTCACGCTGCCAGGTATTCCTCTTCACGCGATCACCTTCCGCTTCACGGTACGCCGGGAACCAACGATCCTGCACGTTACGTAGATCAGGAACGAAATGGTCGTCACATAGGGGCTGATCGGCAGTCCGCCGCCAAGCGAGAGCATGATTCCGCCCACGACCGACACAACTGCGAAGGTAACGCTCAGCAGCGGGGTGAGCAGGGGTGAGGCGGTCACGCGCATGGCGGCAGCCGCGGGCGTCACCAGCAGTGACAGAACCAGCAGCGCTCCGACCGCCTGGATGGAGACCGCCACGGCGAGCCCGAGCAGGATCATGAAGGAGATGGAGATGCCCGCCACCGGCACGCCCCGGGCCGCCGCGACATCCGGATCGACGCTGGCGAAGGTCAGCGGGCGCCACATCACCAGCAGCCCGGCGATGACAACGAGCGAGATCACCAGCAGGGCAAGCAGTTGCGGGTTGTCGACGGCGACGATCTGCCCGGTCAGCAGCCCGAACTTGTTGGCGCTGCGCCCCGTGTACAGCGCCAGGAACAGGATTCCCAAGCCGAGACCAAAGGGCATGATCACGGCGATTATCGAGTTTCGATCGCGCGCGCGCACCCCCAAAACGCCAATCAGCACTGCCGCGATCAGAGACCCGGCGACCGAGCCCACTATGACATTCGCGCCCAGCAGCAGTGCAGCGGATGCCCCGGCGAACGACAACTCGCTGATGCCGTGCACCGCGAACGCGAGGTCGCGTGTCATGACAAACACCCCGATGAGCCCACCGACCACGCCAAGGATCGCACCCGCGAGGATTGAGTTGTGCACGAGGGCGAGCAACTCGCCATAGTCGGAGAAGTCGAAGATGTGCGACCACCAGGGGTCGCCCGAGACGATCATGACGCCTCCTCGTGGTGGTCGTGCTCATGGTGTGCGTGTTCGTCACTGCCCACCACGACGATGCGCCCGCGGCTGCGGAAGACGTCGACGGGCGTGCCGTAGAGGTCGGTGAGAACCTCTGACGTCAACACCTCCTCGGGCGTGCCGATGCGAAACGCGCCGCGGGCGAGGTAGAGCACCCTGTCGACCATCCCGAGGATCGGATTCACGTCGTGCGTGACAAAGACCACCGCAGCATTCGACCGACGACGCTGCGCATCGATGAGCTCGCTGACTGCGCGCTGGTGAGCGAGGTCGAGGGAGAGTAGCGGTTCGTCGCAGAGCAGGAGGGCAGGGTCGGCGGCGATGGATTGCCCCACCCGCACGCGCTGCTGCTCGCCGCCGGAGAGGGTCGCGACCGGAGCATTGGCATAGCTTGTCGCCCCGACGGCCTCGAGCAACTCATCCACGCGGGCGCGCTGCACGCGCGAGGAGATCGGCAGCCCCCACCGTTGGCCATTGAGGCCAAGGGCGATCAGGTCGCGCGCACGAAGCGGGGTTCCACCCTCTATGCGTTTCTGCTGCGGAATGTACCCGATCCGCCCGTCACCGCGTCGGGCCGGCGCACCGAGAAACTCGATGCTTCCACCGCTCAGGTGCTGCTCGCCGAGAATCGTCTTGAGCAGGCTGGTCTTTCCGGTGCCATTCGGGCCGAGCACGGCGAGGAACTCACCCGCTTGCACCTCAAGGTCGAGCCCGCGCCACAATTCGCGACCCCCGAACGCGAGAGTCGCATCGCGCAGGCGCAGGACCGGCATCATTTCAGCGCCCGTTCGATGGCGCGCAGGTTGAGCGTCATCCAGCCCAGGTAGTCGAGCCCCTGAGGCAGAGTTTCGGTCACCGGCACCACCGGGATGCCGCTCTCATCCGCGGCCTTCAACACCGCCGTGGTCTGCGGGCCAGCGGTCTGGTCGTTGTAGACCAGCGCCTTCACCTTGCGATCGGTGAACTGGGTGAGGGTTTCCTTCAGAACTGCGGGCGAGACATCGGTGCTATCTTCGATCGCCTTGCTGAACTCCTTCGGCGTGATGATCTTCAGGCCGCTCGCCACGAGCAGGTATGCGGGAACCGGCTCCGTGATCGCAACCGGCGAGCCGCCGTAGGTCTGTTGGATCGTCGCCTCCCGGCGCTCCAGGCCGTTCAACCTCTCGACGAAGTCTTCCGCGTTGACCTCGAAGGTACTCGCGTCGGCGGGAGACGCTTTCGATAATGCGGTTACCAGTTCAGCCACGAGGTTTTCGATGGTGGGGAAGTCGTACCAGAGGTGCTCGTTGAAATCGGGCGTGATGGTCTTCCCCGAGATCGTCGCGACGTTGAGCACAGTCCGCTTCGCTCCGTCGAGGCCGGAGAGCATGGTGTCGACGAAGTCGTCGTATCCGGCGCCATTTTCGATGACGAGGTCGGCCTTCGAGAGTTCGAGTTGCACCCTGGCGTTGGCCTCGAACGAATGAGGGTCCTGCGCAGGATCGTTCATTATCGAGGTGACCGTGACGGCTGAGCCGCCGACGGCAGACGCGATGCTGCCATACACGTCTGTCGATGCCACGATCGCGATGCGGTGGTTGGCGGCCGGTGTCGATGCTGCACATCCGGCGAGCAGCAGGGCGCTGACAGCGGCGAGGGCGATGAGCTTCATGATGGGATGTCGTTCCTAAGCCGCGCACGGCCGATAACAGTAATGAGATTCGTTATCAGTAGTGTGGCACGCGCAGCGGGAGGTTACCAAATCCGGGCACCGGGACGTCACCCGGCGCGGCGTCGCTCGGCGAAGGCCAGAAATGGCCCTCGCTCCAAGCTTCAGCGCGTCGGTCGAGCAGCAAGGCCGACTGCTTCAGCGCGTCAGTCGAGCAGCAGGGCCGGCTCCTCGAGCACGCTCGCGAGGTCGGCGACGAAGCGGCTGGCGACATCCCCGTCCACGATCCGGTGGTCGAAACTCGCCGCGACTGTCGTGACGAAGCGAGCCCGCACCTCGCCGTCGACGACCCACGGCTTCAGGCGGATTGAGCCCAGCGCGACAATAGCGGCCTCGCCAGGGTTAATGATCGGGGTTCCCGTGTCCATGCCGTACGACCCGATGTTGGTGATCGTGATCGTGCCACCCGACATCTGGGCGGGCTGCGTCTTGCCGTCGCGCGCCGTGATGGTGAGCTGCTCGAGCGCCGTTGCGAGCTCGAAGAGCGACAGCTCCTGGGCATCCTTAACGTTGGGCACGATGAGCCCGCGAGGAGTGGCGGCCGCGATCCCGAGGTTGACGTAGTGGCGGACGATGATCTCCTTGTCCGTCCACGTCGAGTTCACGGTGGGGTTGCGGCGCACCGCCCAGATCACGGCCTTTGCCATGATCAGCAGCGGGCTCACCCGCACGCCGGCGAAGTCGGGCGAGTTCTTGAGACGCTTGACGAACTCCATGGTGCGCGTTGCGTCGATGTCGACGAAAACACTTACGTGCGGCGCGGTGAACGCGCTCTGCACCATCGCCGTCGCGATCGCCTTGCGCACGCCCTTGACCGGAATGCGCTCCTCGCGCTGGTCGCCCCACTCGGGCGTCTGGATGTTGCGGAAAACACTCGCCTGCGATGCCTCCCGAATCACGTCATCCCGAGTAATTTCGCCGGCCAGGCCGGTGGCCGCAACCTGGGCAAGATCTACGCCGAGGTCTTTCGCGAGCTTGCGAATCGGCGGCTTCGCAATGATCGGGGATGCCGCGGCGGCCGGCACGCTCGACGGTCGGGTCGCGCGCGCGTCCGCGGCCGACGCCGCGGTAGCCGTGGCAACCGAGCCACCGCGCCGACGCGACCCTGCGTGCCCACTGGTGCCGTAGCCGACGAGCACCGCGCCGGGCTTCTCCTCCGCCGCGGAGACTGTCGCCGCCGTGTCGGCAATCTGGGTTGCCTCAGCCAATTGGGCGGGGCCGGCTACTGGGGTGGGGCCGACGGCGGGCGCCTCGGCTCCGGAGCTGACGGTGATGATCGGGGTGCCGACCTCGACGGTCTGGCCCTCGTCGACGAGTAGCGCGTGCACGGTGCCCGCGAACGGGGACGGCAACTCGACAAGTGACTTGGCGGTCTCGATCTCGACGAGCACTTGGTTGATCGTCACCTCGTCGCCCGGCTTGACCTTCCACGAGACGATTTCAGCCTCGGTAAGACCTTCCCCAACGTCGGGCAGCGTGAATTCCGAATTCGCCATGATGCCTCCTAGTAGGCCATCGCCCGGTCGACAGCTTCGAGCACGCGGTCGGCATCAGGCAGGTACACGGTTTCGAGCTTGGCGGGCGGGAATGGCGTATCGAACCCCGCTACCCGCAACACGGGTGCCTCAAGTGAATAGAACGCGCGCTCGGTCACGGTCGCCGCGATCTCAGAGCCGATCGAGACGAAGCCCTGGGCCTCCTGGGCGACGATCACTCGGCCGGTTTTCTGCGCCGAAGCGATGATGGGTTCATAGTCGATGGGCGACAACGAACGCACGTCGATGACTTCGCACGAGGTGCCCTCGCTCTCGGCAATCTCGGCCGCGGCGAGCAGCACATTGATCATGGGTCCATAGCCCACCAGCGTGACTTCGGTGCCCAGGCGTACCACGCGACTGCTGTGCAGTGGGATGCCGCTTGCCGCATCATCCACGTCGCCCTTCGGCCAATAGCGGCTCTTCGGCTCGAAGAACAGCACGGGGTCGTTGCTCTGGATCGCCTCCTGGATCATCCAGTAGGCGTCATGCGCCGTCGAGGGGGTCACGACTCGAAGGCCTGGCGTGTGGGCGAAGTAGGCCTCAGGGCTCTCCTGGTGGTGCTCAACGGCGCCGATATGGCCGCCGTAGGGCACCCGGATCACGACGGGCATGCTCAGTGACCCCTGGTGGCGGCTGGTCAGCTTGGCCAGCTGGGTGGTGATCTGGTCGAACGCGGGGAAGATGAATCCATCGAACTGGATCTCGCATACCGGCCGGTAGCCGCGCATCGCGAGACCGATCGCCGTGCCGACGATCCCGGATTCCGCCAGAGGCGTGTCGAGCACGCGCGTGTCGCCGAACTCTGCGAAGAGGCCCTCCGTCACCCGGAAGACGCCGCCCAGTGGGCCGATGTCCTCACCCATGAGCAACACCTTGGGGTCATCCAGCAGCGCCTGGCGCAATCCGTGATTGATGGCTTTCGCCATGCTCAGGTTCTCGACGCTCACGCGTTGTCCCCCTCGAACGATGCCTCGTAGTTCTCGAGCCAGGCGAGCTGGGCCTCCATGAGCGGATGCGGCTCGGCATAGACGTTGTCGAACATCTGCGAGATGGGTGGCGACCCGAGCTCGACGATTCGCCGGCGGACGTCGGAGGTCAGGTCATTCGCCTCCTCATCGATCTCGGCGAAGAAGGAGTCGCCCTCGCCGCGGGAGCGCAGGAACCTCTCGAAGCGGGTTATCGCGTCGGCCTTCGTCCAGAATTCGAGTTCGTCGGCGTCGCGGTATTTGGTGGGGTCATCGCTCGTGGTGTGCGCACCCATCCGGTAGGTGAGGGCTTCGATGAAACGCGGGCCCTGCCCGCTGCGGGCGGCATCGAGGTTCGCCATCGTGACCGCGTAGCTGGCGAGCACGTCGTTGCCGTCGATCTGGATGCCCGGAATGCCGAATCCGCTCGGGCGCAAGTAAAGCGGGGTGCGCGACTGCCGGGTGACGGGCACCGAGATCGCCCAGTGGTTGTTCTGCAGGAAGAACACGATCGGAGCCTGGTAGCTCGCCGCAAAGACGAGCGACTCGCTGACATCGCCCTGGCTCGTCGCCCCGTCGCCGAAGTAGACGATGACAGCCTCATCGGTCTCCGGGTTGCCGGTGCCAGAGGCGCCGTCGAGCTGTATGCCCATCGCGTAGCCCGTGGCGTGCAGAGTCTGCGACCCCAGCACGAGCGTGTACAGGTGGAAGTTGTTGTGCTCTTTCGGGTCCCAGCCGCCGTGGCTTAGCCCACGCAGCATCTCGATGATCCGCATCGGATCGACACCGCGAATCCGGCCGATCACGTGTTCTCGATAGGACGGGAAAATGTGGTCTTGGGGGCGTGCCGCGAAACCCGATCCGACCTGAGCAGCCTCCTGGCCGAGGCTCGGAATCCACATCGCAAGCTGCCCCTGGCGCTGCAGGTTCGCCGCGTCGATGTCGAATTTGCGGATGATCACCATCTGGCGGTGGAATTCGCGCAGTTGTTCGTCGCTGAGCTTGTCGATGTACGGGAGGTACTCGGCTGCTGCGTCGCTCTTGACCAGCGTGCCCTTCTCGGACAGCAACTGGACAGTCGCGGCGGTGTAAGACATTTGTCTAATCTAACGTGGCGGTCGCCGGGGCAACTTGTCGCAATGACACAACCTCAGCCGATGCCCTTAGCAGCTTGTCCACAGCTTCTGCCTCACCCACGCTGATCCGCAGGCCTTCGCCCAGCGCACGAACAACTATGCCGTGGCCCTCGAAAACCTCGGCCGCGGCTGCCGTCTCGGCACCGGTGGGCAGCCAAACGAAGTTGCCCTGCGGGCGTGGAGTGTTCCAGCCCTGCGCGGCAAGCCCGTCGTAGATCTGCTGGCGGAGCAGGTTGAGCTGCGTCACGCGGGCGAGAAGTTCGTCTTCATGCTCGAGGGATGCGATGGCGGCGCGCTGCGCCAGCTCGGTCACCGCGAGCGGGATGGCTACCGTGCGGGCGGCATCCATCACATATTCGGCACCGACCGCATACCCGACCCGCAGCCCGGCCAGGCCGTAGGCCTTGGAGAAGGTGCGCGTCACGACCAGGTTGGGGTAGGTCTCGATGAGCTCGGCACCATTTACGGCATCGGGGTCGACCACGAACTCGAAGTAGGCCTCATCGAGCAGCACCAGCACGTCAGCGGGCACCTTCGCCATGAACGCGGTGAACTCGGCCCGGGTCACGATCGTCGACGTGGGGTTGTTGGGGCTGCAGACGATGATCAGCCGGGTGCGGTCGTTGACTGCCGCAGCCATCGCGTCGAGGTCGTGTCGCGCGTCGACAGTGTTAGGCACCTGCACGCTTGTGGCGCCCGACATTCCCACCAGCAGCGGGTAGGCCTCGAAGCTGCGCCAGGAGTAAATGACCTCATCCCCCGGTGCCGCCGCAGCGAGGATGAATTGGGTGAGCAACGACGATGACCCCGCGCCCACCTGGATCCGCTCGGGCGAGACCCCGAATCGTGCGCCCAGCCGCTCACGCAGCGCGAGCGCCGAGCCTTCCGGGTAGCGGTTGATGCTGCTCTTTCCGATGGCCTCGAGCACCGACGGCAACGGCGGGTAGGGATTCTCGTTTGACGAGAGCTTGAAGGCATCCTCGGCCGCCGAGCGGCCCTGACGGTACGGCACCATCGAGGCGATCTCGGGGCGTAGGCGAACTTTGGGCGCTGGCACGACCTCAAGCCTAGGACCGGTGTGCCTCGCGGCTCGCCCGCCGGTTGATTGCGAGCGGATGCCGCCCCGGGCATAGTTAGGAACATGAGACTTCTGCTGCGCCTGATCATCAATGCCGTCGCCCTGTGGCTCACCACGCTGATCGTGACGGGGGTGCATGTTGTGCCATTCGCTCCGGGCGGAACGCTGGAGAGCGTGCTGACCTTCCTGCTGGTCGCAGCCATCTTCGGAATCGTCAACGGCATCATCGGAAACCTGATCCGCATCGTCGCGTTCCCGCTCTACATCCTGACGCTCGGGCTGATCGCCCTGCTGGTCAACGGACTGCTCCTGCTGATCGTCAGCTGGATCTCCGGCCTCATCGGCTTCGGCCTCGTGGTCGATACCTTCTGGTGGGGAGTGCTCGGGGCGCTCGTGCTCGGCGTGATCAGCTGGCTGATCGGAATCCTGCTGCGCCCCATCGTGGGCAGCCCGAAGTCGCGGCGGTAGGGCGGCAGTTCGAGCCCTTAGTGCTCCACCCGCTCAAACGTGTAGGCGGTGCTGGTGACCGAGGTGGCACCCGCGCCGAAGGCGTTGAGCCGCGCGGCGCTCGCCTTGACCTGGTCGCTTGTCGCGGCATCGAGCAGTCGAGCCGTCTCTTCGTAGTACTCGAGGTGGTGCGCCGGCACCGCATACTGCGTCGGGATGTCGCGGCCAGCGAACACGTCGCGCTCAACGATCAGCGCCTGCTGGTTGACCTGCGTACCCCCCAAAGCTGGCACGATATCGTCGCTGTGCTCGATAATCACGGTGGTGACACTCGCCGGAATGGGGATCTGCCCGGTCGGCCCGCCGAAGGTGGTGAGCCCCACGACGTCGAAGCGACCGGATGCCGCGATCCGCGCCGCAGTGCCACCGCCCTCCGAATACCCGGTTAGCGTTACCGGGCTGGATTCCTGTACTCCCGCCAAGCGCATCGCCTCGACCACCGCGCGAAACGCCCCGCCATCGTTCCCCGCAGCGTTGGCGACGTTGCTCGTCATATCGAACGGCTCAGTAGTAGCTTCGGGCGAAAACGTCACGGTGCCGCCGACGTAGACCGCGAACTCGTCTGGACCCCCTGGCACCTCGTACTTCTCGACCACCACCTGCGCGCCGTCGCTTGTGCCAGCGTCGGGCACTCGCGAGAGCCGGTCGGCGAACCCGGTCGGGGGGCCTTCGACCGGCCTGCTGTGCGCGGCAAGCGGACGCACTTGTGTCTCGGTGAACAGACCGACCGTCGATCCCACTCCCATCAGTGCCGCAGCGGCGAACGGCAATCCGACCAGGCCAATGCCGTTGTCACCGAGAAGCTGCGCGGCGGGCAACGGTAACCCTGAGGCCGTGAGCATCGCGTCGTCCATACTCATTGCCGCGGCACGCACTGCAGCGGCCGTCACCGGGTTGGTCAGCAGCCAGTTGGATGGGTGGGCGCCGTGTGACGCCTTTCCCGGGTCACCCTCGAAAACGTGGGCCGCGACGAGCCCCCGCAGGGCCAGGCCGCCCACGATCATGGCGCCCGGCGAGAGTATCGCCGAGGCGAACGTCATTGCGCCGAGCACAGCGGCGCCGTCAGCGGCCAGCTGCGTTCCGAGGCTGCCGATGAACCGCTCGCTGAAACCGTAGGCTTCCGCCGCGTTTGACAACGCGCCGCCCACCCCACGCGACTCCGCTTCGATCGCGCCCAGCATTGCCGTCGCGTGATCGATGTCGAACTCGGCGCGTCGTGCTGCCGAAAGATCGTTCCCCGAGCCCAGCGAGTTCATCGAGACAAGGCGATCTATCGAAACCAGTTCGGCGCATAGCGATGCGGCCTCCAACGCCAGACGGTGCAACTGCTGTGCTGCCGTAAACAGCTCGTCTGTCGCGACCGCCGTCGCACCACCCCCGGAGATTGTGAGATCGTCACCCACGGTCGGCCATCCCAGCGAGCGCCGCGTCGGTGCGGTCGCGCGCGCTGCGCAGCGCTGCAATGCCCGCATCGACCTTCGTGCTGATCGTCTGCACCGCGTCGTCATATGCATGGCGGGCGCGACCGCGCCAGACGGCGGCGCCGGTCGGAACGAGATCCCTTCTGGCGACTTCGAGCCTGTTGAGGGCGGCGGCGAGCCCGCGAGACTGGGCTTCAAGGGCGACGATGAGTGCGGCATCCGGCGGTTCGATCATGCGCACAAGACTGAGCCCAGGGCTGGGCCAGCGGCGAGAAATCGGCCGGCAGGTAGAGAGCGGCGCGCAATGTCGTCCTGTGGGCGAGAAGAATCTGCGGGACAATGATCACATGAGCTTCGAGCGCACTTTCGATGAGTCGGCGCTGTTTCGAATCTGCTTCGTCTGTACCGGTAACATCTGTCGTTCACCGATGGCCGAGACGGTTTTCAAGTCCCTCGCAAAGAAGGCCGGTTTCGAGAAGACCGTGGCAATAATCTCCGCTGGCACCGGCGACTGGCACGTCGGCGAACCTTCGGATGACCGCACTCTTGCCGCTCTCGCGAACCACGGTTACAACGGCTCCGGGCACCGCGCCCGGCAGTTCGACCCCGCCTGGTTTTCGACGCTCGACCTCGTGGTCGCCTTTGATCGCAGCCAGGAGCGCATCCTGAGGGCCTGGGCGCCGACCGACGCCGAGGGGTCGAAGGTGCAGTTGCTTCTGAGCTTCGACGCAGAGCAGTCTGCCCTGATCGATGTGCCAGACCCGTACTATTCGGACGCGGCCCTGTTCGATCAGGTGCTCGTCATGATTGAAAAAGCCAGTGCGGCACTGTTCCGCCAGATCGAACCAGGAATCCGACAGGGAGTCGTATGAGCCCGCTGCCCGAACAACCACTGAGCCCGCTGGATGGACGGTACCGCGCTGCGGTGGCCGGCCTCGGTGAACACCTCTCGGAAGCCGGGCTCAACCGCGCTCGGGTGCACGTCGAAGTGGAATGGCTGATCTACCTCACCGAACATGAGTTGTTCGGTTCGGTCAGGTTCGACAACGAGCAAACCCGTCAGTTGCGCGAATTCGCGGCTAACTTCGGCCAGCCCGAAATCGACGAGCTCGCCCGCTTGGAAGCCACCACCCGGCACGATGTCAAAGCCGTCGAATACCTGGTCCGCGGCAAGCTGTCCGATCTGGGTCTGAACTCGGTCGCCGAGCTCACCCACTTCGCATGCACGAGCGAAGACATCAACAACCTCTCCTACGCCCTGACGATCCACGCCGCAGTTCGCGACGTGTGGTTGCCGAAGTTGCGGTCAGTCATCGCGGCGCTTCGGGAGCGTGCGCTCGCTACCCGTGCCGACGTGATGCTTGCCCACACGCACGGTCAGCCGGCAACCCCGACCACCGTCGGCAAGGAGTTCGCTGTGTTTGTGCACCGGCTCGAGCGCATCGTTCAGCAGGTAGAGAGCACCGAGTACCTTGCAAAGTTCTCTGGCGCGACAGGAACCTTCGCGGCCCATGAAGCTGCGGATGCCACACAAGACTGGCCAGCGATCTCCCGCGAGTTCGTGACCTCCCTCGGCCTCGACTGGAACCCGCTCACCACCCAGATCGAGTCGCACGACTGGCAAGCGGAGCTGTACTCCCGCGTGAGTCACGCCAACCGGGTGCTCCACAACCTCTGCACCGACGTGTGGACGTACATCTCGATGGGCTACTTCCGCCAGATTCCGCAGGCCGGCACAACCGGGTCATCCACAATGCCCCACAAAATCAACCCGATTCGTTTCGAGAACGCGGAAGCAAACCTCGAGCTGTCGAGCGCACTTCTCGACTCGCTCGCGGCGACTCTGGTCACCTCGCGACTGCAGCGTGACCTCACCGACTCAAGCACGCAGCGCAACGTCGGCGTCGCATTCGGGCATTCGCTCGTCGCGCTCGACAACATCGAGCGGGGCCTCGGCGAGATTGATATCGACCACGCGAAGCTCGCCGCCGATCTCGACGGCAACTGGGAGATCCTGGGCGAGGCGATCCAGACTGTCGTTCGTGCTGAGATCACTGCGGGCCGCAGTTCGATCACTGATCCCTATGCGATGCTCAAGGAGCTGACGCGCGGCAAGCGGGTCGGTCAGGCCGAGCTCGTCGCTTTTATCGACGGGCTCGATATTGGCGCCGAGGCGAAGGCCCGATTGCGGGTTCTCACCCCCGCCGGATACGCCGGGCTCGCTAGCAACCTGGTCAGCTACATCCAGCAGCCATAGCAACCGAAGCCGGTCAGTGGCCGCGCCGGTTGCGCTCGTCGTCACCGCGGTCGAGCACGGATCGGTGATCCTGTTCGGCGAGATCGCTGCGCTCTTCGCCCGTGGGGGCCACTGCCAGTGCAAGCATCGCCAGTACAACCAGGGCAACGATGAAGGCGACGCCGCAGAAGATCAGGGCAAGAACGACCTGCCGGGTCGCCATGAGCACAACGAGCCCGGCGAAGAGGGCGAGCACGCCAGAGATGCCGAGCAACTCAAGGGGCCGGAGCCTTTCTCGCAGGGGAGGCTTGGGTACTTGCGACTGTGCTGCCATCATGCGCCTTTCGCTTTTGCCGGTACCGGCGGTACCTGCGGGCCCCACTTGAGCGAGAGGCCACCGATCGCAAGGAAGACTGCGGCGATCGCCCAGTAAGCACCAAGCAGTCCGACGACAACTACCGATGCCGTGAGTTGCCTGGCAACGCCATCCGGGCCGGTAAACGCCTGGGCGAGCCCCGGCGGTACGAGCAGCACGGCAATGGCGAGCAGCACGGTCAAACCCCCGAGAAAGATTCGGTCGCGCGCGAAGCTGTCGGTGCGGCGACCGCGCAACCCCACGTAGAGCTCGAGGAAGCCACTGACTACCGCAAACGAGGTCACGACGAAGACGAGGAACGGCAGGCCAGCACCCGGCACCGCGATGGATGCCGCTCCCGCCACCATCGCGAGCGTGCCGTGCACCACGAGCACTCCCCGCTCCACTCCCGCACGCGCCCACCGCAGGGCGGCAACGAGTATCACGGCACCTGAGGCAAGGCCGAACACCCCGAATGTCACAAGACCGAGGGCCGCCGAGTGGTCAGCGCTGAAGGTAATTACTGCGGCAAGGGCGGCGGCCGGCACGGCACGCGCGATTGCGACAAACCAGGGAGTCACGGCATCCGGTGCTGTACTGCGAGAACTGGCCGGACCGGACACACTGCGCCCCTTCTGAAGAACAACGCCAAGATCGGCGGCGGGTTAAGTGTAAACGCGCGCGACGAGGGCTTGTCGCTGTCCCCCGAGCGGCCACACCAGGTCGCCACCTGCTGTCTGCTTGGACCGACTCTGCTAAGAGCCGGGCGGCAGGTCGACAAACCGCGAGAAGTGCCCGTGGAAACCGACGGTTATCGTGCGAGTCGGTCCGTTGCGATGCTTGGCAATGATGAGGTCGGCTTCACCCGCCCTCGGGTTCTCTGCCTCATACGCGCTCTCGCGGTGCAACAGAATTACCATGTCGGCGTCCTGTTCGAGAGAACCCGATTCGCGAAGGTCGGAGAGCGCGGGCTTCTTGTCTGCGCGCTGCTCTGGGCCACGGTTGAGCTGCGAGATCGCGATGACGGGAACTTCGAGTTCTTTGGCAAGCAACTTGAGCGCGCGTGAGAACTCGCTGACTTCCTGCTGGCGGGATTCGACCTTTTTACCGCTGGTCATGAGCTGCAGGTAGTCGATAATCACCATCTTCAGCCCGACCCGCTGCTTGAGTCGGCGGCACTTCGCCCGGATCTCGACCAGGGTCATATTCGGACTGTCGTCGATGTAGAGCGGGGCATCGTTGATGCGGCCGCGAGTCTGGGCGATGGTGGTCCAGTCGTTTGCGTGCACCGTGCCCTTGCGCATGTGCTGTAGCGGAACCGCCGCTTCGGCCGAGAGCAGGCGCATCGCGATCTCGCTGCGGCCCATTTCGAGGGAGAAGATGATCGTCGGCAGATCGTGCTTTATAGCCGCCGACCGAGCGAAGTCAAGACCGAGTGTTGACTTACCCAGAGCGGGGCGAGCGGCGAGAATGATGAGCTGACCCGGGTGCAGGCCGTTCGTGAGTTCATCGAGTTCGGCGAACCCGGTGGGCACTCCGACCATTTGGCCGTCACGACCGCGCGCCGCTTCAATCTCGTCAATGGCTGTGGTGACGGCGTCGGTCAGCGGAACAAAGTCTTCGCTTTCCACTCCGCCCGTTACCGCATAGATTTCGGCCTGAGCGTTGTTGACGAGGTCAACAACTTCGCCTTCGCTCGCGTAACCCATCTGCACGATGCGAGTTCCGGCCTCGACGAGACGGCGCAAGACTGCCTTCTCGGCGACGATCGAGGCATAAAAACCCGCATTGGCCGCGGTGGGCACAAGGGCGGTGAGCGTGTGCAGGTATTCGGCGCCGCCCGCACGCGACAGCTCGCCGGTCTTAGTCAGCTCGTCTGAGACGGCAATAACGTCGGTTGGCTCGCCGTGCGAGTAGAGCGCCATGACGGCGTCGAAGATTGTCTCGTGCTTCGGGATGTAAAAGTCGACGCCGCGCACCGTCTCGATCACATCGGCAACCGCATCTTTGCTGAGCAGCATGCCCCCGATGGCGCTTTGTTCTGCCAGCAGGTCGTGCGGGGGCACGCGATCAGCGCGCGCATCGCCCCGGTTCTGGCCCGACGCGGTGTCGCCGGACTGCCGCTGATCGCCCTGCCGCTGATCGCCAGCGAGCCCCAGGTGAGCAATAGACATTCGACCCCTCCAATGGATGACGCTATGCCTCAGTTGTAGCCGCGCCCGCCGACACCCCGAAGTGTCGAGCGGACCGGGAGGGTGCTGCTTCCACCGGACTGCCCAACGATAGGGAGGCTTACCGGTGCCCGCCAAAAGCAGCTGTGGATGAGAATGTGGAAAACGAGGGCGAAACGCCGGAAGTGGTGTGGGCAAGCTGTGTAATCAACTGTGGACAATTTGTAAATATGATGCGATCAATCGCTCTTGACCAGCACTTTTCCCATAGTCCGCCCTGTGGGCAAAAATCTACTTAGACTCACACTTGAGGGTTGGTAGGAATAGCTATTCCTGTGCACAAATACCTTGACAAGGCCGCTTAAATGAGTGATAGCGGCAGGCCTCGACCCACCGCTATCACCGCTGAACCGGCCTACTTGCCGGGCAGCACCTGCAGTGTGATTGTCGCCACGAGGTCATCGCGAAGACGAACTGTGGCCTCGTGTTCACCCGTTGCCTTTATCGGGCTGGTGATCTCGATCTTGCGCTTGTCGAGGCTGCCCAGACCGGCCGCGGCTACGGCATCAGCGACATCCGCGGTCTTGACCGAGCCGAACAGGCGTCCGCCTTCACCGGCCTTGACTGTGAGCTTGACGGTGGTGGCCTGGAGGCGTGCCTTCAGGTCCTGGGCCTCTTCGAGGGTGGCGTGCTCGCGCGAAGCACGGGCCGCCTTGATGGAATCGATCTGCTTCTCGCCACCGCGCGTCCATGCCACGGCGAAGCCCTGGGGGATGAGGTAGTTGCGAGCGAAACCGTTCTTGACGTCGACGACGTCGCCGGGGGCACCGAGGCCGGTGACCTCGTGCGTGAGGATCAGCTTTGACATTGTCGATACTCCTTA
>JBDUDZ010000020.1:0-17736 GCA_040002635.1 Rhodoglobus sp. | reverse complement strand
TCCTCTCGGGCGCCAACCAGGAAGTTCCGGATGCCCAGAACCGGGTGACGATCCCGGCGAACCTGCGCGACTACGCGGGCCTTGATCGCGACCTCACTGTCATTGGTGCGGGCAACCGCGCGGAGATCTGGGACACCGCTGCATGGAACACCTACTACGAAAGCGCTGAAGCCGACTTCGCAAACACGACGGAGGAGGTGATTCCGGGACTCTTTTGATCCGCTATCGCTGACTCCCAGCCGGCATGCCCTGACACTCTTCCCCGATGTCAGGTCGACCGGATGGGGATCAGCCTTAGGGGCTCTCCCGAATGCCATGGCCGACAACGACATCCATATCCCTGTGTTTCTCGAGCGCACTATCGAGTTGCTCGCCCCTGCCATCGGGGGCGAAGGGGCAGTGCTGGTCGACGCGACCTTGGGGATGGCAGGACACGCAGAGGCCATTCTGCAGCGCTTCCCCAACCTGAAGCTCGTCGGCATCGATCGCGATACTGACGCGATCGCCATCGCCACGCGCCGACTGGCGTCATACTCCGACCGCATCCACCTTGTTCATGCCGTCTACGACACGTTCACCCGGGTGCTCGCCGACCTCGGTATCCAGAGGGTCTCCGGGGTGCTTTTCGATCTTGGGGTGTCATCGCTGCAGCTCGACGTCATCGAACGCGGATTCTCGTACTCGAAGGATGCCCCGCTAGACATGCGAATGGACGCGACCGCCGACCGCACCGCCGCCTTCGTGTTGGCCACATACAGCGAAGCGGAACTGCGGCGGATTTTCTACGAGTACGGCGACGAGAAGCTCGCTCCGCGCTACGCGAGCCGCATCGTGCAACGCCGGGACGACGAGCCGATTACGACATCCGCGCAGCTTGTCGCGCTGATCCAGGCGGCTACCCCGGCGGCAGCCCAGCGTGCCGGGCATCCGGCCAAGCGCGTCTTTCAGGCATTGCGCATCGAGGTCAACCAGGAACTCGCAGTTCTGGAGCGGGCGATCCCGGCAGCCATCGACGCGCTCGAGGTCGGTGGCCGAATGGTGGTGCTGTCGTATCAGTCGCTCGAGGACCGCATAGTCAAGCGTGCCCTGCAGAAACGCTCAGTGTCTACTGCTCCTCGCGGGTTGCCGGTAGAGCTGGCCGAGCACAAGCCCGAACTCAAGTTGCTCGTGCGTGGGGCCGAGTTGGCCAGCGATGACGAGAAGGCTCGCAACCCGCGGGCCACCCCGGTGCGCCTGCGCGCCGTCGAGCGGTTGCGGGATGTCGCGTGAGCAACCTCGCATACGCCCGTCCGGAGGCACCCGCACCGAACCAGCGACCCCATATCGAAATCGTCGCGACACGCGCTCAGCGCCGCACTCGGCCAAGGGCTGTCTACGCCGTGGTTACTATCGGGAGCCTGTTCCTGATCTTCGCGGCGCAGCTTGTGCTGAGTATCGTCGTGTCGCAGGGCGCGTACCAAATAGACGACTTGCAGTCGCAGCAAAAAGCGCTCCTGCGCACTCAGGGTGCGCTCGACGAGCAGTTCAACCTGCTGAGTTCGACGCAGCACCTCGCCCAGAACGCCGCCACGTTGGGCATGGTGCCCAATGGCAGTCCGCGGTTCCTTAACCTCGCGACCGGCGCGGTAGTTGGAGCTCCGGGAACAATCGACCCCACCGGGTGCGGCGGCAACTGCGGCCTTGTTGCCAACTCCCTGCTCACCGGCGTGCCGCTCGCGACGCAAGTGGCACCGAAGGCGCAGACTACCCCCCAGATATCGGCGGCGGGAAACGCTGCCCCGCCCGCGACGGGAAACACAGCCCTGCCCGCGACGGTAGACACTTTGCCGGCACCAGTGACCCACTAATACGAGACGCGAACGGATCCGGACGTGAAAACCAGGCGAAGCAGGCGAAGGATTTCCTTCGCCGTCGTCATCGCTTTCGTGATCGTGGGAATGTTCATGGTTCGCCTTGTGGACATTCAGGTGGTCGAGGCAGCGTCTCTTAACGCGGCCTCATACAACAAGCGGGCGCAGTCGCTCATCACCTACGGCACTCGCGGCGCAATCGTCGACGCGAACGGAGCGGTCCTAGCGGACAGCGTCGACCGTTTCGACATCACTGCATCGCCACGAATAGTGCTCAAGAGCGACAGCGTGACCCTGGCGGCCGACTTGGCAAAAATCGCGGCAATAACCAAGCAGGATCCCGCCGCGCTCATGGCAACGCTCACCGCAAGTCCCGACTCCGACTTTGCTTACCTCGACAAGGGGGTGACACTCGATGTGTACAAAGCTGTCGACAAACTCGACATTCCGTGGATCTATTTTGAGCGCCGACCCGGTCGTACCTATCCGAACGGGGCTGTCGCGGGCAATCTTGTGGGCTTTATCGGGACAGATGGTCCCCAGGCCGGGCTCGAGCTCACCCAGGACAAGTGCCTGAAGTCGACAAATGGCTCGGCGACGTATGAAAAAGCCGAGGACGGCACGCGCCTGCCGGGTAGCCAGGTGACCTCTAACGATCCCAAAGACGGCGGGACACTTCAGCTGACCATTGACCGTGACCTGCAGTGGTACGTTCAGCAACGGATTGCGCAGACCTACCAGCAGCTCGCCGCGACGTGGGCCACCGCTGTCGTCATCCGAATCAAAGATGGCCACCTGATGACCGTTGCCGACTACCCCTCCGTCGATCCGAACAACGTTGACGGAGTGCCTGTTACAGCACTGGGATCGCTGGCGTTCTCCACGCCGTACGAGCCCGGATCAACGATGAAGGCGCTGACTGCGGCATCCCTCATCGACGCTGGAGTGGCGACGCCCCTCTCGCAGGTCACGGCTCCCTCCCAACTCGAACTTTCTGACGGCAGCTATATCAACGATGCCGAAGAGCACGGCGAGGTGAACTACACCCTCGCCGGAGCGGTAGTTGAGTCATCCAACATCGCTGTGTCGTTGTTCTCGAGGGATCTCAGCGCGCAGAAGCGTCACGACTACATGACCGCGTTCGGCCTAAACTCCCAGACCGAGGTCGGGTTCAATGGCGAGTCGGATGGCGATGTTCACCCCGCCAACGAGTGGGACGAGCGCACTAATCTCGCAGTTCAGTTCGGCCAGGGGATGACCGCGACCTCGGTGCAAATGGCCAGTGTCTATCAAACCCTTGGCAACGGGGGAGTGCGCATGCCCGTCACTCTTGTCGCGGGCTGCAAGCACGCCGACGGCACGGTGACAGATCTGCCGCCTACGGAAGGCAAACGCGTCGTGTCTGCTTCGGCGGCAAAGCAGACCCTCCAGATACTTGAGCAGGTCGTTACCGAAGGCTTTGCCTCGGCCGACTTGCAGATTCCCGGCTATCGAGTCGCAGCAAAGAGCGGCACGGCCCAGGTGGCGGACGGCCAGGGTGGCTATGGCGATGCGTCAGTGATCTCCTTCGCGGGCGTGGCCCCGGCCGATGACCCGCAGTACGCGGTTGTCGTCACGGCGGGCATCCCGACTAGCATGTATTCTTCAGGCGCGATTGCGTCGACATTCCGCGACGTCATGGCTCAGGTGCTCACGACATTTCGCGTGACGCCGTCAACACAGCCGGCCGTCAATATCCCGCTGTATTGGTGACGCGCTGCTGAAACTGGAGGAACCGTTGACTGCTGGCGAGGCCTCGATGATGAGACCGGAGCATCCAACGGGTCGGCCTCTCGCGACGCTGGTTGACGAGTTTGGGCTTGAGTCACGCGGTGCGCTCGACGGTGTGGAACTGACTGGCATCACCCTCAGCACCGACAACCTCCAACCGGGGGATATTTTCGTCGGGCTGCCGGGCGTCCGCGTTCACGGCGCCACGTTTGCGAGCCTCGCCAAGGACGGCGGGGCCGTCGCACTACTGACGGATGCCGCTGGCGCCCAGTTGTCTGTCGGCAGCGGCCTGCCCGTGGTGATCGTCGACTCCCCTCGCGAAGCGCTGGGCGTGATTTCGGCCTGGGTGTACCGCACGGCGGAATCTGCTCCGCTGCTGTTTGGTATCACCGGCACCAACGGCAAGACGAGCGTGTCATACCTGCTCGATGGCGTCCTCAAGCAACTGGGCCTGGTGTCTGGGCTCAGCACAACAGCAGAACGCAGTGTTGGTGACCTGAGAGTGACGTCAAGCCTGACGACCCCCGAAGCCACCGATGTCCACGGGTTCCTCGCGCGAGCGCGCGAGAGCAATGTGCGCGCCGTCACGCTTGAGGTGAGCGCTCAAGCGCTCAGCCGCAACCGGGTAGATGGGCTGGTCTTCGACGTTGTGTCATTCATCAACCTGAGCCACGACCACCTCGACGACTACTCCGACATGGAAGAGTATTTCGCCGCCAAGCTTCCGCTTTTTGAGCCCGACCGCGCGCGGAGAGGCGTCGTGTCTCTCGACACTGCATGGGGTGACCGGGTGGTCGAAGCTACGCACATACCCGTGACGACGATCTCGTCGACTCCGGGCATCCACGCTGACTGGATCGTCGACATCCTCGAGGAGACTGCCGATTACACCGAGTTCGCCCTCGTGGGCCCCGAGTCACGCAGCCTCACGACCCGCGTGCCGGTGATAGGCCATCACATGGCTGCGAATGCGGCCCTCGCGATTGTCATGCTGGTTGAGGCGGGTTTCGAACTCGAAGCCATCGGCCACGCGCTCGACAAAGACGGTGGGATCGTCGCCTACCTCCCTGGCCGCATAGAGCGGGTGTCCGGAGACTCGGGCCCGGCAGTTTATGTGGACTACGGGCATAGCCCAGATGCTTTCCTCACGACCATGGCCGCGGTTCGCAAGTTCACTGAGGGCAGGCTGATCATGTTGTTCGGCGCCGATGGCGACCGCGACCCTTTCAAGCGGGGCGAGATGGGCCGCATCGGCTCTGAGGGCTCTGAGATCCTCGTTATCACCGACTACAACCCGCGCTTTGAAGATGCCACCGAGATTCGCACGGCATTGCTGGTCGGAGCCGCAACTGCGCTACACCCCGCCGAAGTCTATGAAGTGGCGTCGCCGGCACAAGCGATCCGTAAGGCGATTGAACTCGCCCGTCCTGGTGACACAATCCTCTGGGCTGGTCCCGGGCACGAGGACTACATCGACGTGCGAGGGCAAAAACTGCCGTTTTCTGCCCGGGATGAGGCTCGCACGGCGCTGCGCGAGGCGGGGTGGGCGTGATCGAGTTCACGCTGGCCGAACTGGCCTCGGTGCTCGGCGGGCGCCTGCACAACGCGGTGGACGATTCCGTCTCCCTCGATGGTGAAGTGCATACTGATTCCCGAAAAGTGGTTCCCGGCTCGATTTTTTACGCTTTGCCGGGTGAGGTAACCGACGGTCACCTGTTCGCGGGAAAAGCAGTGCAGAACGGCGCCGTGCTGCTGATAGTTGAACGCCAGCTCGACCTCGACGTTGCCCAGATTGTCGTCGCCGACGGAGTCGTGGCGCTCGCGGCTCTTGCCCGCGAGGTGGTTTCCAGGGTTCGGGCCAAAGGCGCGCTGATGGTCGTCGCGGTCACCGGCTCGAATGGCAAGACCACCACGAAGAACATGCTTCGGGCGGTGTTCGAGAGCGAGGGCGCCACAGTTGCGCCCTGGGGGTCGTTTAACAACCATGTGGGTGCCCCGATCTCGATGCTGGCCATCGACTACGACACCCGGTATCTCGTCGTCGAGATGGGCGCGAGCGCGATCGGTGAAATCAGCCAACTGATCTCGATAGTGACGCCGGATGTCGGCATCGTGCTCAAAGTGGGCCTCGCGCATGTCGGCGAGTTCGGCGGCCCCGATGCTGTCGAGACAGCAAAGTCCGAGATGGTCACCGATCTCCCCCCAACCGCTGTAGCTGTCCTCAATGCCGACGATCCGCGCGTGGTGCGCATGGCAGCGAAGACCGCGGCCACTGTCGTGTGGTTCGGGCTGGCGGGCAGCGCAGACGTACGGGCCGACGATATCGAGGCAACGGCATCCGGAACCGCATTCACGCTGGAGAGTGCTGGCGTGCAGCGACGTGTGCAACTGAAGATCCTGGGCGAACACCACGTGATGAACGCCCTCGCGGCAATCGCTGCCGCGCGCGCGCTTGGTGTGCCGCCCGAGCGCTCGGTGCCAGCGATCGAGGCGCTCGTGCGCGCGGAACGCTGGCGGATGGAAGTGCTTGAAAGGGCCGACGGCGTGGTGGTGATCAACGACGCCTACAACGCGAGCCCAGACTCGATGGCCGCCGCGCTTAAGACTCTCGCCCAGATCACGCGTAACGACCAGCGCTCTGTCGCGGTGCTCGGCGAAATGGCTGAACTGGGGGAGTACGCCGATGAAGAGCATGATCGCATCGGCCGACTCGCCGTGCGGCTCAATGTGCAGAAGCTCATCGTGGTCGGACACAATGCCCGCCACATCCACAACGCCGCGGGTCTGGAGGGCTCGTGGGACGGGGAGTCGGTGCTCGTCGAGACCGCCGATGAGGCATACGATTTGCTCCGTGACCAGTTGCGAGAGGGCGATGTCGTGCTCGTGAAGTCATCGGGTTCGGCCGAACTGCGTTTTCTGGGTGACCGCATCGCCGGGGTCACCGAATGATCCCCCTCCTCGTTGGCGCCGGGTTCTCGCTCGCCTTCACCCTCTTTCTCATGCCCCTGTTCGTCGGCCTCTTCAACAGGTTCGGCTGGGTGCAGTTCATTCGGGATGACGGACCGCAGTCGCACCACACCAAGCGCGGCACCCCGACGATGGGCGGGATCGTCTTCATCATCGGCGCGGGTCTCGGATACGTCGTCGGGCACGTTGTCAGCGGCAGTGACATGACCCTCGTGGGCGTGCTTGTGCTGTTCCTGATGAGCGGGATGGGCCTCATCGGCTTCATCGACGACTTCCTCAAGGCCCGCAAGCAGCGCAGCCTCGGGCTTGGCGGATGGTCGAAGATCGTCGGCCAGGTGATCGTTGCGGGAATCTTCGCGCTTATCGCGCTGCGCTTCCCCGACGAGAACGGTCTCACCCCAGCCTCGACGATGATCTCGGTGGTGCGTGACGTGCCGTGGCTGAACCTTGCCACGTTCGGTGTAATTGCCGGAGCGATCCTGTTCACCATCTGGTCGACGATCATCATCGTGAGCGCGTCAAATGGGGTGAATGTCGCGGACGGCCTCGATGGCCTTGCGACCGGCGCCTCCATCTTCGCGATCTCCGCCTACATCTTCATCGGCTTCTGGCAGAACAACCAGTCATGTTTCGGCGGTGCCGACGCCGGTGACCTCTATAAGTGCTACGACGTGCGTGACCCGCTGGATCTCGCAGTGGTGGCGGCGGCCATCGCCGGCAGCCTCATCGGTTTCTTGTGGTGGAACACCTCTCCTGCACAGGTATTCATGGGCGACACCGGGTCACTCGGCCTCGGGGGCGCTCTGGCGGCCCTCGCGATCCTGTCGCGCACCGAACTGTTACTGGTGCTGATCGGCGGCTTGTTTCTCGTCGTCACCGGCTCGGTCATTCTGCAGCGTGGCTATTTCAAACTCACTAAGTGGCGGTTCGGACAGGGTAGACGCATCTTCCTGATGAGCCCGCTGCAGCACCATTTCGAGCTGAGGGGCTGGGCCGAGATCACCATAGTTGTTCGGTTCTGGATCATCGCGGCGTTGTTCGTCGCCGTCGGAGTCGGCCTCTTCTATCTCGAATGGCAAAGCCGCTAGCTGTGGCCGATCTGGACAGTCTCACCAGCTGGAACGCCGAATGGCGGGGCCTGAAGGTCGCCGTCCTCGGGCTCGGCGTGACGGGTTTCGCCGTTGCAGACACGCTTGTCGAGTTGGGGTGCGAAGTGCTCGTCGTCGCGGCGAAGGCAGACCCGCAGCGCGCAGACCTGCTTGACGTGATCGGTGCGCGGCTCGTGGTCGAGGCCGATCCGGATGCCGTGCCGCCCGAGCTCGTCGATCTTGCGCCAGAGCTCGTGGTCGTGTCGCCCGGCTACCGGCTGGATCACTCGCTTGTCGCATGGGCACAGGGCCGCGGCATCCCGCTCTGGGGCGACATCGAACTTGCCTGGCGTCTTCGTGACAGGTCGGGCGTCGTCGCGGAGTGGATTGCCGTTACCGGAACCAACGGCAAGACGACCACCGTGCAGTTGACCACACACCTGCTTGTCGCCGCCGGGCATCGCGCGGCGTCGGTGGGAAATATCGGGGTGCCTGTGCTCGATGCGATCCGTGACCCCGTGGGGTTCGAGGTGCTCGTCGTCGAGCTGTCCAGCTTTCAGCTGCACTGGATGCGACGCGCCGGGCCCGGCGCCATCGAACCGCTCGCGAGCGTGTGCCTCAACGTCGCCGACGACCACCTGGACTGGCACGGGTCCCGAGAGGCCTATGCGCAGGCAAAGGGCACCGTCTACTTCAACACCCGTGTCGCGTGCGTGTACAACCGCTCCGACGAAGCCACCATGCACATGGTCGAGGAGGCCGACGTGCAGGAGGGCTGCCGCGCCATCGGCTTCGGTCTTGGCGCTCCGGGCCAGAGTGACTTCGGCCTGGTCGGCGATATTGTGCTGGACCGCGCGTTCCTGTCTGATCGCCACACGTCAGCGCTCGAGCTCACCACGCACGGTGAGTTGGCCGCGGTGGGGCTCGCGGCGCCGCACATGCTGTCTAACGTGCTCGCGGCATCCGCCCTCGCGCGCGCCTTCGGGATTCCTGCCGAGTCTGTGCGGGAAGGTCTCGCGACGTTCCGCGCCGACCGCCATCGGGCCGAGCCGGTAAGTCTCATCGATGGCGTGCTGTGGGTAGACGATTCAAAGGCAACCAACTCGCACGCGGCAGATGCATCGCTTGCCGCATTCGACTCCGTGATCTGGATCGTGGGCGGTCTCTTGAAGGGCACCGATATCTCTCCGCTTGTGGAAAAGCACTTCGCAAGACTGAAGAGCGTCGTTGTGATCGGAACAGACCGTCAACCTGTGGTTGAAGCATTTGGCCGACACGCGCCGGGGGTGCCGGTCTTCGAAGTGACAGCAACCGAGACTGAAGGTGTAATGCCCGAGGCGGTGCGGTTTGCACTGGATGTCGCGGGAAAAGATGACGTCGTGCTGCTTGCGCCGGCGGCGGCATCGATGGACCAGTTCACCGATTACGCAGATCGCGGCGACAGATTCGCCGCAGCGGTGCGAGAGCTCACGGGAGGTGCGGATGACGTCGAACCGCCCCCCGACGACGCCAGCACGCCGCCCGACCCGACCTGATCCAGCCAGCCGGGCCCGCGAGGTCGCGTCGACAGCTACCCGTGCACCACAGGCGCACAACAAGCGGGTTGTACCACCGGAACAAGGTCGCCCCGCGCTGGCCGTCGTTCCGGTGCGGCGCATCTTCGCGGCGGAGAACAGGAATTACTTCCTCCTCCTGGGCACCACGCTCTTTTTGGTGATTTTCGGTCTGGTCATGGTGCTCTCGGCATCGTCAATCGAGTCATACACCTCGAACGACGGATTCTTTGGCCGCTTCATCAGGCAGGGCCTCTACGCGGTAATAGGCATCCCGCTCATGCTTGTCGCTTCGCGTATGCCGCCCGCCTTCTGGAAGCGTTGGGCATGGCCCGCCCTTCTCGTCGGCGGTGCCCTGCAACTGCTGGTATTTATCCCAGGGATCGGCTACGAGTACGGCGGCAATCGCAACTGGCTGCTGATCGGTAGCGTCAGCGTGCAGCCTTCGGAATTTGTCAAGATCGCCTTGATCGTGTGGGTCGCGTGGGTGCTCGCCACAAAAGAAGAATTGTTGGGCGACTGGAAGCACGTCGCGCTGCCGATCGCACCCATCGCCGGCCTCGCGATCGGGTTCGTCTTGATCGGCAACGACCTGGGCACAGCAATGATGATGGTCATGATCGTGCTGGGCTGCTTGTATTTTGCGGGTGTACGGCTGAAGTACCTCGCAGTATCGATTGCGGGCCTGTCAGTCGTTGGGCTCCTGTTCGCTATCGCAAGCTCGTCGCGCAGCTCACGAATTTCGGCGTGGCTTGGCGGCTGCAACCCCAGCGACCTTTCGGGATATTGCTGGCAGCCAGAGCACGCAAAGTGGGCTTTGGCGGCTGGCGGCTTGTTCGGTCGGGGGCTCGGCAACTCGACAGCAAAGTGGAACTGGCTTCCTGAGGCCGACAACGACTTCATCTTCGCGATTATTGGCGAAGAGCTCGGCATCATCGGCGCGATTGTCGTGCTGGTGCTGTTCATTGTGCTGGCGATCTCGTTCGTGCGAATCATCCGCTCGAGTCGCGACAGTTTTTCCCGTGTCGCAACTGCTGGTGTCATGGTGTGGGTAGTTGGCCAGGCTTTCGTGAACATCGCGGTCGTCTTGGGCGCGCTGCCCGTGCTCGGCGTTCCTTTGCCGTTGATATCCGCGGGTGGCTCCGCCCTGATTTCTACCCTCCTCGGTATTGGCGTTGTTCTGTCGTTCGCGCGGCAGACCGACAAAGAGCGCGAGACCCCGGTGCAGCAGACTCCGGCGGAGCGCTCACGCCTACTCGCGTCACAGCGCAGTGCCGCACGTGGGTCAGCGCAGCCTGTACGCTCGCGCGCATGACAACGTATCTACTGACCGGTGGAGGCACCGCCGGTCATGTGAACCCGTTGCTCGCGGTGGCTGATCGCATTCGTGAAACCGATCCGGATGCCACCCTGCTCGTGCTCGGCACGAAAGAGGGCCTGGAGGCGCGCCTCGTTCCCAGCCGGGGTTACGAGTTGCTGACCATCGCCCGCCTGCCGTTTCCGCGAAGGCCGGATCGGGCCGCGCTTGCCTTCCCCGCAGGGTTCCGTCGTGCAGTCGACGAGGTCGCCGCGATCATCCGCGAGCGACACGTCGACATCGTCGTGGGCTTCGGTGGTTATGCGTCGGCGCCCGCCTATCGGGCTGCCAGCCGCACGAAGACCCCGCTCGTCATCCACGAGCAGAACGCGCGTCCCGGCCTCGCCAATCGACTCGGTGCGCTGTCCACCCCGTTTGTCGGCGTGGCTTTCCGTCACACCCGGCTGCGCGGAGCGCGCTTCGTCGGCCAGCCGCTGCGGGTCGAGATCGAGCGACTCGATCGCTTCGAGGGCAGGAAGGCAGGCATCAGTTTCTTCGGCCTCGATTCCGCAAAGCCAACGCTGCTCGTCACGGGCGGGTCGTCAGGGGCGCAGCGGATCAATGAGACGGTGCGCGATTCGATAACTCTCGTGCTCGGGGCAGGCTGGCAGGTCATCCACATCACGGGCGAGTTCCGGGATGCTGTGGATGACCCGAACCTGCCCGGCTATCTCATCGTCAAGTACTGCGACCGAATGGAGCTTGCCCTCGCCGTCGCCGATGTCGCCCTCGGCCGCGCAGGTACGTCGACGGTGGCTGAGGTGACCGCGCTGGGCATCCCTGCAGTGTTCGTCCCGTATGCGGCAGGCAACGGCGAGCAGCGGCTCAACGCCCGGGAGGACGTTGCCGCGGGCGGCGCGATCGCCGTTGCCGACGCAGACTTCACCCCGGCCTGGGTGGGCGACACACTTGTGTCACTCCTGCGCGATCGCGCGCGGATCGCCGACATGGCAATGCGCGCTGCGACGGTGGGCGCTCTGGACGGCACCGACCGTATGGTCGCCCTCGTTCGGGAGGCTCTCGCTGGCGGATCTGCGCACGAGCCATACTCGGCCGCTGGCGACTAAAATCGATACGCGATGATCAAGCCCGACCTTTCTCTTCCCCTGCCCGCTGACCTCGGCCCAGTCCACTTCGTGGGAATAGGCGGCAGTGGCATGAGCGGAATAGCGCGGCTGTTTCTCGCGTCAGGCCACCGGGTGAGCGGCTCGGATCGGTCGGAAAACCACAACACGGAGGGCCTCCGCGAGCTCGGGGCTGCCGTGTCCATCGGCCATGACGCGGGCAACGCGGGGCTGGCCGACGCCGACGCGCTGGTCTACACGGGCGCGCTCTGGCCGGACAACCCGGAGTATCTCGCGGCGGTGAGCCGGGGAATCCCGGTGCTGCACCGCTCACAGGCGCTCGCGTGGCTCATCAAGCACAAGCGCCTGGTTGCAATAGCGGGCGCGCACGGCAAGACCACATCCACCGGCATGATCATCACTGCATTGCTGGCCATGGGGGAAGGCCCGAGTTTCGTCAATGGGGGAGTAATCCAGTCGCTCGGCGTGAGTTCTGCGTTCGGCGCGGGCGAACTCTTCGTTGTCGAGGCGGACGAGTCGGATGGGTCGTTCCTGCTCTACGACACCGCGGTGGCGCTCATAACCAACGTCGACGCCGACCATCTCGACCACTACGGCACGCACGATGCATTCGACGCGGCGTTCGTCGAGTTCGCCGACAAGGCATCCGAACTCGTGGTCGTGTCGAGCGACGATCCGGGCGCGGTCCGCGTCACGAAACAGCTCAGCCACGACCGCATCATGACATTCGGCGAGGATGCCGCCGCCGACGTCCGCGTCCACTCGATCGTCACCGACGGCCCCGTCGCCTTCACCCTGTCCTGGCAGGGCACGGACTACCCGGCCACCCTCACCGTGCCGGGAAAGCACAACGCCCTCAACGCAGCGGGCGCCTTTGCCGTGCTCGTCGGCCTGGGTTTCGACCCGCGGGAATCGCTCGACGGCATCGCGACCTTCGCCGGCACCGAGCGCCGCTTCGAGCTACACGGGGTCGTGCGCGGCGTGAGTGTCTACGACGATTACGCCCACCATCCGACCGAGGTCGCCGCAGCGCTGTCCGCCGCCCGCAGCGTCGTGGGCGCCGGCCGGATCATCGCCGTCCACCAGCCGCACCTCTACAGCCGGACGCAGGCTATGGCCGGCGAGTTCGCCGAAACCTACGAGCGCCTCGCCGACCACACGATAGTTCTTGACGTTTACGGCGCAAGGGAAGACCCGGTCCCGGGAGTTACCGGTGCCCTGGTATCGACGCGCTTCGCAGATCCAGCGCACGTCGACTACCTCCCCGATTGGCAGGAGGCCGCCGACCGCGCCGCGTCAATCGCGCGAGAGGGCGACATCATCATGACCCTGAGTTGCGGCGATGTGTACCGGATAGTCCCGCAGATCCTCGGGTCGCTCAACACCGTGCCGGTTGCCTGACCGACTATGAAACGGCCAGAGGGCTTTGATTCGCCGGGCGGGCAGCAGCCGACTCCGCCCGGACGCAGGCCGGTACTGCCCCGGCAGCAGAAGCCACAGGCGAACAAGCCGAAGGCAGACAAGCCGCACGCAGACAAGCCACAGCGTTCGCGCCCGGCGTCGCCGCCGCGAACCGAGGCAATCCAGCCGACCCCGGGGCACCAGCCTGCCCCGGCGCGCGTCCCCTCCCGTGGGCCGCGACCTGACGCCGCGGCGCGGGCAGATCTTCGCCGATCGGCGAGGGAGCATCGCAAGTTCGAGAAGGCGGAGGTGCGCCGCTTCACGCGCCGCGCCCGCAACCGCAGGCTATCGGCCGCGATCGCCGCGGGGGTAGTCGTCACCCTTGTCGGCCTGGTATTCGTCGCCGTCTACTCGCCGATCCTTGCCTTGCGCACGATAACTATCGATGGCACGAGCAGGCTCGACGCCGCAGCGCTCAAGTCCGCCGTCGGCGACCAGCTCGGCACGCCCCTCGCGCTCATCGACTTCGGTCGCATCACAAAACAGCTTTCGGCATTCCCGCTCATCCGCAGCTACGTGACGGAGACGGTGCCGCCCGACACACTCATCATCCACATCGTGGAGCGTCAGCCGGTCGGGCAACTGAAGGTTGGCACGGCGTACAAGCTCGTCGATCCGGCGGGCATCACCGTGCAGGACGCAGCAGAAGCCGTGCCGGGCGTGCCAGTCATAGACCTTGGAACGGCCGACCCTTCGAGCCCTGCTTTTGCCTCGGTCGTTGAGGTGCTCCTGTCGCTGCCGCCCACCCTGCTGGCACAGGTCAGCTCGATCACCGCCAAAACACAGGACGACGTTTCGCTCGTGCTCACTGGGGTCGGCCAGAGCGTGCGTTGGGGAAGCTCTGACGACTCGGCCAAGAAGTCGGTTCTGCTCGCCGCGCTTATCGCGCAGACCGACCCATCGAGCACGGGCGAGTTCGACGTCTCCGCGCCGGGTAACGGCATCTTCCGGCCGCATTGACTCGAGCCTCGCCGGTATGAAAAGTCATTCCCGACACGCGGGGTGCGCTGCGACGACGGGGGGAGGCGGCAACCTACCCTCAAGTCAGGAAATGCATACTCGGCATAACATTAAGCCTCAACTAGAGGTTTAAAGTTTGCCGCGGGTGTGAAGGCAGCGGAGGCCGAAACGTGACGTCAAACCAGAACTACCTGGCGGTAATCAAGGTAGTAGGCATCGGTGGTGGCGGAGTGAACGCCGTCAATCGCATGATTGAGCTCGGCCTTCGTGGCGTTGAGTTCATCGCGATAAACACCGACGCCCAAGCCCTGCTGATGAGCGACGCCGACGTCAAGCTAGACGTCGGACGTGAACTCACTCGCGGACTCGGCGCGGGCGCCGACCCCGAGGTCGGCCGTCGTGCTGCCGAGGACCACGCGGAGGAGATCGAGGAAGCGCTCGCGGGTGCAGACATGGTTTTTGTCACGGCGGGGGAGGGCGGTGGAACGGGAACGGGCGGCGCTCCCGTTGTGGCGCGCATCGCCAAGTCAATTGGCGCGCTGACGATCGGTGTCGTGACTAAGCCGTTCGGCTTCGAGGGCAAGCGTCGTTCGGCCCAGGCCGACGTCGGGGTGTCGAGCCTGAAGAACGAGGTCGACACCCTCATCGTCGTGCCCAACGACCGCTTACTTGAGATCAGCGACCGCGGCATAAGCATGCTCGAAGCGTTCGCCACTGCCGACCAGGTGCTGCTTGCCGGCGTGCAGGGCATCACCGACCTGATCACCACGCCTGGCCTTATCAACCTCGACTTCGCCGATGTTAAGTCGGTAATGCAGGGTGCCGGATCTGCCCTCATGGGCATCGGCTCCGCACGCGGTGCCGATCGCGCCATCAAAGCGGCCGAGCTGGCCGTCGCTTCTCCGTTGCTTGAGGCGTCGATCGATGGCGCTCACGGGGTGTTGCTGTCGATCCAGGGCGGTTCGAACCTCGGCATCTTCGAGATAAATGATGCGGCCCGGCTTGTGCAGGAGGCCGTGCATCCCGAAGCGAACATCATCTTTGGCGCGGTAATTGACGACACCCTCGGCGACGAGGTGCGTGTGACGGTCATCGCTGCCGGATTCGACGGCGGCGAGCCAACTGTGCGGTCGAACACGGCCCGTCGCACCAACTACGTGATCCCCGAGCCGGGCGCAGTGGCCGAGTCCCCAGCCGCAGATCCCGAAGCCGCGTGGAAAGCCGAGCCGAGCCTCGTGCACACACCATCCGACAGGTCGTTCGAAGACGATGACAGTGACCTGGATATTCCCGACTTCCTGAAGTAGTCGTCGTGCACGACACGGAGCCTCGTCTGCATGAGCGCCTCGCAGGCGTAAGCGGACAAATTGAGGATGCCGCGCGCGAGGCAGCCCGCAACCCGGCTGGTATCACCACGATAGTTGTCACAAAGTTCCACCCTGCCTCGCTCGTCCGCGAGCTCTACGCGCTGGGAGTGCGCGATTTCGGCGAGAGCCGCCACCAGGAGGCGCAGCCGAAGATCGCGGAACTCGCTGACCTGGGCTCACTGCCGACCTGGCACTTCATCGGCCAGCTGCAGTCTAAGAAGGCGAAGCAGGTGCGCGAGTACGCGCAGGTGATCCACTCGATCGATCGCGATTCCCTAATCACGGCGTTGGCTGGCGACCAATTGCGTGATGTGTTCTTGCAGGTAAACCTCACTGACGACTCGGAGCGCGGGGGAATTGCGGCCGCAGGCCTCGACCTCCTCGCCGAGCGGGTTGCCGAAACCGAGGGACTTCGCCTACTTGGGCTGATGGCAGTGGCACCTCTCGGAGTAAATCCACGGCGTGCATTCGCGACTGTCCGCAGCCTCTCAGAACGACTGCAGCGGCAACATCCTGAGGCGTCTGCACTGTCGATGGGCATGTCGAGTGACTTCAGGGACGCGATTCTCGAAGGCGCGACACACCTGCGCATTGGAACGGCAATCACGGGAAAACGCCCTACACCCGGTTAATCTTCCAAGTAACACGCATCACAACTTCAACACGCACAACGTCCACACACGCCACGCGTTAAGTGCCCGGAGGATTCACAATGGCTAACCCGCTGCGCAAGACAATGGTTTATCTCGGCCTCGCCGATGAAGACTACGACTACGACCAGGGCGCGCCAATGGCGCCATCGGCCCCGGTCGCGCACCACCAGCCTGCCCCCGCCTCGACCCGCGCCCCGGTGACCCCGCTTCGCCGGTCGAACAACGCGCGTCCGTCAGCCTCTGACATGAACGAGATCCTCACTGTGCACCCGCGCCAGTACAAAGATGCGCAGCTCATCGCCGAGAACTTCCGGGAGGGCATCCCGGTGATCATCAATCTTTCCCAGATGAGCGAGCCGGATGCCCGTCGCCTCATCGACTTCGCCAGTGGCCTGTCACAGGGTCTCTACGGCAAGATTGAGCGGGTTACCAACAAGGTATTCCTGCTTTCACCTTCGCACGTCGCAGTTAGCGGAGACCACGCCGAGGCAGACTCCGAAGTCGACGCCTCGTTCTTCGCCCAGCACTAGAACGGGATTAGCGCCCGCGGGGGCAGGTAGTCTTCCGGGGTGCACTCAGCCCCAAATCCAGTATCTGTTGTCGCTACCGTCATCTACGTAGCGCTCACAATCTTCTTTGTGCTGATGTGGATCAGGTTCGTTCTTGACCTGGCGATCACGTTCGCGCGGCAGTGGCGCCCGCGAGGATTCGGACTCGTTATGGCGGAGGCGGTGTACGCCGTGACGGATCCACCCATCAAATTCGTCCGTCGAGTGATCCCACCGCTGCGCATTGGCGGGGCCGCCCTCGACTTCGCATGGAGCATAGTTATGCTCGCCTGCGTGATTCTCATTTCAATCGCACTTGGTTTCGTGAACTGAACGCAAGCCCCTGTACTCTTAAGCAGCCGGGTGGGATGATCGATTTCCGCCCAACTATGCTGTTGGGATAATTACAACGTCAACTTGACGTTGAAGGAAAGTTTTTGAGGTGACGACAATGGCGCTGACTCCGGAAGATGTAGTCAACAAGCGATTCCAGCCGACCAAGTTCCGCGAAGGTTACGACCAAGACGAGGTCGATGACTTTCTCGATGAGGTCGTCGTCGAATTACGCCGGCTCAACCAGGAGAACGAAGAGCTGCGCCAGCGCCTCGTCGCCAGCGACTCCCGGATCAACGAACTCCAGCGCGGTGCCGCACAGGGCGCTCCGCAAGCCGGCTTCGTGCAGCAGCAGGAGCCAGTCGTCGCCGCTCCGGCGGCCGCAGCACAGGGTGCGTTCGGCGGCGTGGACTCCAACAACATGGACCCCGCCAATACGAACAACCTCCTCCAGCTCGCTCGTCGCCTGCACGAGGAGCACGTCAAGGAGGGCATCGACAAGCGCGATGCGCTCATCGCCGAAGGGCACGCAACCGCAGCCCGGGTTGTTGCAGAGGCCGAAACCAGCCAGCGCGCACAGCTCGGGTCGCTCGACCAGGAGCGCCAGTCACTTGAAAACCGCATCGAGGAGCTTCGCAACTTCGAACGGGAGTACCGCCAGAAGCTGAAGGGGTACATCGAGGGTCAGTTGCGCGAGCTCGACTCTGCGAACATGCTCACCGCGGGTGCCGCGCAGCCTGCAGC
>JBDUDZ010000019.1:0-18029 GCA_040002635.1 Rhodoglobus sp. | reverse complement strand
TGGCGGTCGATCTGCGCGAGTGCGGTCTCGAGGGACTTCTCGCGGTCTGCTACTGATGGCATGTGCTTCTCTCTCCGGTTTTGACCGGCCGGTTTGTTCCGGCATCTGGTCGAGGTTGCTGCCCATAGGCTGTCGATCCGCCACAGTCCGATCGTGCAAGGACTGCCGCCTCCCGACAAAGGCTGGTGGTGCAATACGGTCACGCTACGCTCGCGTACCGACATTTCATCGGACCGACTGGCATAGCGTGGATAAAACCCGTCTTCGATAAGACGTTATCGAGGAGACTAGCAACATCCGAACACATGTTCGAAGCTAACGGTGGCGTGTCGCAGCTATATTCGACTCCCCTTCGGTGGAGCAGGCGCAGTCGAAGTCGGTGCAGCAGGCGCAGCAGGTGCGGCAGGCGCAGTCAGTGCAGCAGGCGCAGTCAGTGCAGCAGGCGCGGTCGGCGGAGGTTGCGGCGCGGGATCGCTGGTGCGATTCCCTAAGCTCCAGCGCGCGGTTCGCGCTGCCCCACGCCGTACCAGCGCGACTCGGGAACGTCGGTGGCCCGGCACAGCGCCAGCCACACTTCGCGAGCGGGAACGCCTTTCGCGAGAGCCTGGTCGGCGGTGAGCCCACCGACGACAGTGAGTACGAGGTCATGCCGGAGTATGCGGCCGTAGGCCTCGCCGAACTCGTCGGCGATTGCCACCTGGAACTCGCTCAAACGCATACGCCCAGCCTAACCAGCACGGCGCCGCGGGCACGTTCACGCTGTCGCCTGTGCTACAGCGCTGACCCGGTGACACCGTGCAGCACGCTCGTGCGGCGACTTTGCGGCGCGAATGCTGCGCGGAATGCGGCAGGGAATGCGAAACGCCCCGGCGGTGAAGCCAGGGCGTTTCGTTTGACGTTGTGCGAGTTACCGCGACACGAGGTCGGCGTCGAATTCGGCGACGAGTTCGTCGGGCAGGGTGTCGGGGATGCGGCTGCTGGTGATGCCGTTGAGCCCCTCGATCACAGCGAGGCGGTCACCCACTTCACGCATGATCACCGAGATCGGAGTCTCGAGGGCATCTGCTACCGACGCAAGGATCTCAGAGCTTGCCTCTTTTTGGCCACGCTCCACCTCGCTGAGGTAACCGAGAGCAACGCTCGCCTTGCTCGCGACCTGGCGAAGCGTGCGACCCTTCTGTAAACGGAAGTCACGGAGAACGTCACCAATTTCTTGACGTACTAGAACCATTTTGGACCCCCCTTTTCTGTCGACCGTGTGGCTAGCTTATGTGAAGACTAACCGTTGACATCTGTACGGTGCTTGTGAATCCACCACTTGTAACAGGATCGAAACCAGTGGTATTCCCTAGTGCTGCTCCAGCAGCCTCATGAGCTCTACCAACGATTCGTAGACGACCGCCGTGCGGATTGCGTCACGTGATCCCCGCAGTTGCAGATGCTTCGTCGTGACCTCGCTGCCGATCGCGAAACCCAGGTACACGGTGCCGACCGGCTGTCCGCCCTGCGGATCGGGGCCGGCAACCCCGGTGGTCGAGATGCCGATGTGGGCGGGCTCCCCGGCGACGGCGAGAGCAACTCGCACACCCGCGGCCATCTGCGCGGCGACATCCGGATGCACCGGGCCATGCGCAGTGAGTACCTCGGCGTCGACACCGAGGACAGTGTGCTTGAGCTCGGTGTTGTAGGCGATCACTCCGCCGGAAACGACTGCAGACGCGCCAGGAGTTGCGATGAGTTCAGCAACCAGCAGGCCCCCGGTGAGCGACTCGGCGACCGCGATCGTCCAGTGCTTCGCCGCGAGAGTGGCGATGATCGCCCCCGAAAGCGCCTCGGTCACGACGAGCGCAGCCGCCAGGCCGTCACGAGGTATTCAGCGCCGCTGTAGACGGTGAGCGCGAGAGCAACGCCCATAACCGCCCAATTGACAATGTGAACCCAGTCGCCCAGTAGCAGCCAGAGCGGTACGAGAAAGAGCGACACAGCAATGGCCTGCACGATGGTCTTGATCTTGCCAGACCACGATGCCGGGATGACCCGGTCGCGCAGGGCGATAAACCGGAAAATCGTGATGCCGAACTCACGGACCAGGATCACGATGGTCACCCACCACCACAGTTCTCCGAGGATGGACAGTGCCACGAGCGCCCCCCCGATCAGCACTTTGTCGGCGATCGGGTCGAGCAGGATGCCCACGTTCGTGACGAGGTTCTGCCGACGCGCGAGGTGGCCGTCCAGGCTGTCCGTCGCGATCGCGAGGATGAACAGGCCGGCGGCGACGTAGCGCAACACGCCCAGCTGGCCGGCGTCGGTCAGCAACAGCCAGATGAACAACGGAGCGAGCAGGATTCGCGCGACAGTGATGATGTTCGCAATGTTGCCGTTGCTCGCCGGCGTGTCACCGTGGCTGGCGACCCGGCCCCGCATGCCATCGCGAACCGCGTTCGCTGCCTCGACTGCAGACCCACGGACGGCATTCGCGGCTTCGGCGGGGGTGGACCGTCTCGAGCCGGGCTCCCGGGCTGACACCGGCTCAGGAACCACGTTCGTCACTCCCGATCGGTAAGACTCCACGCGTCCTCATCCAGGGCGCTGTCGATCACATCGTACCCGGTGAGAGATTCGGCGACTTCGTCCCTGGGGAGTACTCGCGCCGCCGGCTCATCGCCGCCGCGCAGTCGGGCAAGCACTGCGGGCAGCTGTTCTGCCGTCACGAGCACGTCGCGCGCCTTCGAGCCTTCCGAGGGGCCTACTATCTCGCGTGACTCCATGAGGTCCATCAGTCGGCCCGCTTTGGCGAAGCCGACGCGCAGCTTGCGCTGCAGCATCGAGGTGGATCCGAACTGGGTCGATACAACGAGCTCGGCCGCCGCGAGCAGCAGTTCGAGGTCGTCGCCGATGTCGGCATCGATGTTCTTGCGCTCGGCGACCGCCGCGACATCCGCCCGGTATTCGGGCTGCGCCTGGGCGATCACGTGCTGCACTACCGCCGCCACCTCGGCCTCAGTCACCCAGGCGCCCTGCACGCGGATCGCCTTGGATGCCCCCATCGGCAGGAACAGCGCGTCGCCCTGGCCGATCAGCTTGTCGGCGCCCGGCTGGTCAAGGATGACGCGGCTGTCGGTCATGCTCGACACCGCGAACGCGAGCCGCGACGGAACGTTGGCCTTGATCAGGCCGGTCACCACGTCGACCGACGGACGCTGAGTGGCCAGCACGAGGTGGATTCCGGAGGCACGCGCCAACTGGGTGATGCGCACGATGGAGTCTTCGACGTCGCGCGGGGCGACCATCATGAGGTCGGCGAGTTCATCGACAACGACGAGCAGGTACGGGTAGGGCGTGAGCTTGCGCTCGCTACCTGCCGGCAGCACGATCTCGCCCGCAACGACCGCACGGTTGAAGTCATCGATGTGCCGGAATCCGAACGACGCGAGATCGTCGTACCGCATATCCATCTCTTTCACGACCCAGGCCAGCGCTTCGGCGGCTTTCTTGGGGTTCGTGATGATGGGGGTGATGAGGTGCGGCACCCCGGCATAGATCGAGAGCTCGACCCGCTTCGGGTCAATGAGCACCATGCGCACCTCGGCGGGCTTTGCCCGCATGAGAATCGAGGTGATCATCGAGTTGACGAAGCTCGACTTGCCCGAACCGGTGGAACCGGCGACGAGCAGGTGGGGCATCTTGGCGAGGTTGGCGACGACGAACCCGCCCTCGACATCCTTGCCGAGGCCGATCGTCATGGGGTGCACCGACTTGGTGGATGCACTTGACCGCAGCACATCGCCGAGCGACACGATCTCGCGGTCTTTGTTCGGAATCTCAACGCCGATCGCACTCTTGCCCGGAATCGGCGACAGGATGTTTACCTCGTTGGAGGCCACTGCGTACGAGATATTGCGGGCGAGAGCCGTCACGCGCTCAACTTTTACCCCAGGGCCCAGCTCAAGTTCGTAGCGAGTGACCGAGGGGCCGCGGCTGAAGCCCGTGACTTTGGCATCCACCTGGAACTGCTCGAGCACCTCGGTGATCGCTGCAACAACCTCGTCGTTTGCCGTGCTGCGCGACTTTGGAGGGGTGCCGGGCGTCAGCAGGGATGCCGCGGGCAGCCGGTACACAGTCTTCGGCCGAGGAGTATCGAACTCGCCCGCCGCGCCCTTCTCGCTGGCTTTCGCGGGGAATCCCGGCAGCAGGTCTGCAATGTTTTCACGATCGCTGTCATCACGCAGGCCGGTCGGATGCGGCTCGACCTCCCCAGTGAAGCGCTTTACGGCGTTCTCAGCCTTGAGCAGGTCTTCGAGCAGTTCGAGTCCGAAATCGTCGTTGAGGTTCGACGAGGGCGGGATCACCTCGGTGCGGTCAATGGCGCCGGTCGGGGCATCCCGCGAGATCACCGGGCTCTCGAAGGCGGCGGGCGCCGTCGAACCCTGAGACCTGTTTCGACGCCACCACGGAATGCTCGCGGGGTCTTCGTCACTCGAGTTGGCGCCGATCCCGAGGTCGGTGAGTGAACCGAACTGCATCGACTCGTTCTTCGCGGTCTTCGCGGCAGCGCGCTCCTGCGGATCGGCAAGTTGAGCGCCAAAAAGGTAGGAGTACAGCTCGGCCAGACGCGAACCTATCCGGTTCGGCGGCGTCTTTGTGATGATGAACACCGACAGCACCAGCACGGCAAGCACGACAGGGGTGGCAAGAGCGTTCGTGCCAATGGCGATAAGTGGTCCGGCGAATACCCAGCCCACCAGGCCACCGGCATGCGCAAGAGCGAGAGCGCCATCGGTCGGCGCGGGTTGAGCGCCAAAAATGTGACACAGGCCGCTGATCGTTACCAACAACAAGCTGAGGCCGATGCCGATGCGCCCGTTGTCGTGCACGCTGGACGGATGGCGGAACAGCCAGATCGCGAACAGCAGCATGATCACCGGCAGGGCGAACGCCACCCGGCCGAACAAACCGCCAAAGGTGTAAGCGTCGAGCGCCTGGGCGACCGAGTCAGTGGGGTTGAACCATTCCACGATCGCGCCAACTGCGGCTAGGACAAAAATTAGGAACGGAATGCCGTCGCGCCGCTCATCTTTGGCGAGCGTCTCCTTGCCGAGCACCCGGAACGCACCACCGGCCATGTGCGCGAGCCCGAGCCAAGCCTTGGTCAGCAGGCCGTCGTCTTCAATGACTACCTGCCGAGCCCGTGGGAGCTTCTTGGTCGGCTGATTGCGACCTCGCGCGCTCGACGTGCGCGCGCGCGACGTCGACCTGGTGCTCGTAGCCATGGGTTCCACGGTACCCGCGGCGCCCGTCACGGCCCGGTAAGCCACCGACCGTGTCGGCCGCCGCCCGCCCGAAACGGCAGCACTATCCTGTGTGGCATGACGACGCCGAGACAGTTTTTCCCGCGCCCGAAAATATCTGGTGAAGATCACCGGGTCACAACCTTCGAGCTGCTGTTCGACCTGGTCTTCGTCTTCGCCTTCACCCAGGTGACGAGCTTCATGGCACACAGTCACAGCGCTTTTGGTGTGCTGCAGGCGATGACCATCCTTGCAATCATCTGGTGGTCCTGGACCTCCTACGGCTGGCTGGCAAACCAAACTCACGTCGATGAAGGGATCGTGCGTGCGGGCATGGCGGTCGCCATGGGAGCAATGTTCGTCACCGCCCTCGTGATCCCTGAATCGTTCGAGGATCTGCCGGGCGGGCTATCCGGACCCATCTCATTCGTAGTCGCCTACTTCGTCGTTCGCCTCATGCACGGGCTGCTTTACCTCGTCGCCGCGGGCGACGATCACGGCCTCCGTCGCCAGATCGTCCGCAGCTCGGTAGCGATGTTCAGTGGCACCGCCCTGCTTCTCGCCGGCGCGATCATCGGTGGCCCGTGGCAGACCTGGCTGTGGCTCGGTGGCATCGTGCTGGATTTCGCGTTGACCTACCTGACATCCATCGGCGGCGACTGGCGGCTGCAGTCACCCGCGCATTGGGCAGAACGTTATGGGCTGATCGTGATTCTTGCGCTCGGCGAGTCGGTGGTGGCGATTGGAGCCGGCGCCGCCCACGAGCCGATCAGCGTGCCACTGCTTGTCGGAGCCGTGCTCGCGATCGGGCTGTCTTTCCTGCTCTGGTGGTTGTACTTCGATGTTGTCGCGTCGGCAGCGGAGTGGTATCTCGCCAAGGCGACAGGTGTGAGGCGGGCAGAGCTCGCCTCCTACGGCTACACCTACGGGCACATCCTGCTGATCGCGGGAATCGTGATCTCCGCACTGGGAGTAGAAGAAACTATCGCGGGGGTGACTCTCGCTGAACCGATCGCGTTGTTCACGGCCTGCGCGCTATTCGGCGGAACATCCCTCTACCTGTTTGGCCATGCGTTGTTCTGGTGGCTCGTGAGCGGGGAATGGAATTGGTGGCGGGTAGGCGGCAGCACGGTGTTGCTGGCGCTGATCCCCGTCGCCGTGTCACTACTCGCTCTTGCCGCACTCGGGCTCGTCGTCGCAGTGGTCGTCGCGGTAGTCATCTTCGAGGCACGCCATTATGCAGCGCAGCGCAATCACCTGCGCGCGGTCAATAGCGAGAAAGCCTGACTGCGCCCGATCAGTACCTGATCGCGTCGATCACCTTAACGCGCACGGCTACCAGGGCCGGAAGCAGCCCCGCGACCGCACCAGTGCCCGCGGCGGCGAGAATGCCAATAATCGCCGCCTCAACCGGGAATGGCGGCACGTCGCTCAACCCAGAGGCGACAACGTCGCGCACAAATGGGTTCTGCACGACAAGGACCGCCACGAACACTCCAGCAGCTCCCGCCACCACTGTCGCGACCACGCTCTCCATCATTACCGCGAAGAACACTCTGCCTGCGGTTGCACCGAAACTGCGCCGGATGCCGATCTCGCGAATCCGGTGGCGCACAGTGACAAGGGAAATGTTGACAAGACCGAGCGCCCCCAACAACAGGATGAGTATTGAGATGCCGGCCAGCACTAGCCGAATCGGGCCCAGCGGGTCTCCCCCGCCCTGCCACGACAGGTAGTCCTGTCGGTTGACGTCAATTTGCCAGCCTTCGCCAACGCTTGCCGAGATATCTCTCTTGAGCAGTGGAATGAGCTGGTCGGCCAACTCGGGCGGAACCCACATCTCGTACTGGGCAGGGGAAGACTGCCCGGGAGGTTGCGCGCTCGCGAGCCCGGCGTACGCGGAATTCAGGATGTACATGTTCATGCTGTTGTCGAAGAGGGATGCCGGCAACACCCCAATCACCACCGCCGTGACATCCCGCTCGCCGAGAAGAGTGACTGTCGGATGCGTTCGCAGGTCGGGCGCACCAATCCGCTGGTAGATGGCGTTGCTGATCACGATCGCCGGGGCCAGCCTGAGCTCGTCGCGGTCAGTGAACCAGCGGCCGGAGCCCAGCTGCACCCGGTGCATGACCCCATAGGGCACGTCGACGACCTGCGCTTGCAGGGGATTCGTTCCATCGGCGAACTGGGCAGTCAGTTGCGACCAGGTCACCGAGCCCGAGTACGTGATGTCGTAACGCTTCACGGTCGTGGCCACCGCGGCTCGGAACGTTGCTGCATCGGCCTGGGCGCCAGTGTTCGGGTTGTAGGGAGCGTTAAGCACCAACGTGGCTGGACGTCCCGAACCGCGCTCGAGCTGTTCAATCTGCGATTGCTCCGCGATTGCGCCAATGCCCACGACACTGGTTAGCGCACACACCGCCACGCCGACGCCGATCAGGCTCAGCAGCACCCGCGTGCGGTGAACCCGCAACTCGTCCCAGGCCTCTACAACCGCCCCGACCAGGCCACTGACCCAACCTGAAGGCTCCCGCCGCCTGCGCCGGGCCTGCTCGGCCTTGGGCGCTGGCTCCAATTCCGTCGTCGGCTCTGGCCCGGTCACAGGCTTGCCTCGGGCATGGCAATGGCGAGCACCCGGTTTACGTCCACCGGCGCGAGCACACCGCGGTCGAGTCGGTAGTGCCGGCGAGCAAGTGCGGCGACATTTGCATCGTGGGTGATAGTGATCAGGGCCGCCCCCGACTGCTCGGCAACGTCATCAAGCAGCTGCATAACTGACGCACCTGTCTCGATGTCAAGGGCGCCGGTCGGCTCGTCGGCGAGGATCAGCCTCGGCCCACGCACAAGTGCGCGAGCGATTGCCACGCGCTGCTGCTCGCCTCCCGAGAGCTTCTCCGGCGTGGAGAGCATTCGTTGGCCGAGCCCTACCCGCTCCAGCATCTCGGCGGCAATAGAACGGCGTCGCCAGAACTGGCGGCCTGTGGCGTACATCAATGGGGTCATCACGTTCTCGAGGGCCGTGCGGCCGCCGAGCAGGTTGAACTGCTGGAAGATGAAGCCGATGTCGCGACCGCGTTTGCGGTCTCTCCGGTTGCCGGAGAGTGACTCGAGGGGCTCGTCGTCGAAGAGGATACGCCCGCTGGTTGGGGTGTCCAGCAGCCCGAGCAAGTTCAGCAGCGTGGATTTTCCGGATCCCGAACGGCCGACGATGCTGACGTGGTCGCCTACCTCAACCTCGAGATTGACTCCCCTGAGAATGTCGAGTCGCTCGCCGTCCGGCAGCTCAACCGAGCGGGTCACGCTGTCGAGTTGCAGCAGCGTCATCCGCCACAGCCCTTCGGCGAGCAGTCGACTCCGGCAGGCGCGTTCGGGTCGACCCCCGGAGCGCCGGGAACGAACTGCAGTATCGAGTCGCCCTCCGCCAAACCGCCGGTGACCTCCACGTTTGTGCCATCGCTGAGCCCCAGCGTCACCGGTCGAGACTCATTCGATCCGTCAGGGAGCACGAAGTAGACGTTGCCGGTGCCCGCCGAGCCTTCGACCGCAGTGACAGGAACCACAAGCACGTCGCTCGCCACCCCACCGGCGATGACCATGTCTGCAACCAGCCCCGGGAACACCAGCACCGTAGACGGCACCACGCAGGTCACCACCGGGCCACCCGCCGTCGATGTGCCGGCGCCGGGAGCGCCATCCGTAGTCCCGCTGCTGCTACCAACACCCTGGCCTGCCAGCGGCGCAGTGATGGCAAGGCTCGAGCAGGTGAAAGGTGCCGGCCCGCCGTTGATGGTGACCTGGGCATCCGCGGGGCGGGCGATCAGCCGGTAAAGCTGCTCAGGGGGAATGCTGCCGCTGACATGAAAGCCGGGCGGCGCAATCTGGCCCACCGGAGCCCCCACCGAAAACTGCTGCCCGACGAGGGCGCTGAAACTCGACAGCACGCCGCCGATCGGAGCCGTGACGATTTCCCACTCGGTACCGGAAGTGCCGTCAGAGTAGGTGACTTGCGCACGCAGCTTCAGGATCTCCTGGCCCGCAGAAATCGCCTGTCCCTGGCTGACCGAGACCTCGCGCACCTCACCCGTGAGTGTGGCTGGGATCGGCACGGCAGCATCCGCCACCACCGAGCCTTTCACTGTCACATTGTTGGTAATTGTGGCCTTGGCGACCGTGTACTGAGGCTCGGTGATCTGCGCAGATGGCGATGCCGGGTCGGCCGCAGTGCTCGCGTCAGGAAAGAACGCGATCTTCACCAGCGCGGAGCCGATTGCCGCGAAAACAACAATCCAGATGATCGGAAAAACCCATTTACGTGCAATGCCCACTGCGTGCCGCTCCCCGGAGTCTGGAATCTGGTTGCCTCGTCCACCCTAAGCGAGAGGGGTTTCAGGCGAATCATTCGGAGGGATGATTGCCAGCTAGCTGGGCGATTCAGCCCGATCAAGACGAATCAGGAAGGCCCATCGCCGCGTGCACGACGCAGCATCGTTGTCGAGTTGCCGACCCGCCCCACCGGCACGAAACCCTGCTTGCGATACAACTCCTGTGCCGGGTTTCCGTCCTCAACGCTGAGGCTGAGATCTCCCGCGGATGCCGCGATGATGGCGTTCAGCAGTGCGCGGCCGATACCCTCGCCCCTGCGCCCCTCAACCACGCCAATACCGATCTCGGGAACATCATCTGCAACGTAGCCGTATCCCGGGTCAGCCGCGGTGAAATAGCGCCACCAGATCGCTCCCACGTTCTGGCCCTCACGCTCCGCGATGAAACCGCGATCGGTGGGCCGAGGGAAGCCGCCGATGTACTTCTGGAATGTCGGATCAACCCGCCAATATTGGGCGCCCTTGGCGTTCTCGGCATTCCAATCAGCGGTGATGACGAAAACCTCCTCGAGAAAGGGTAGGTCTGCCGCTGTCGCCGGCCGCATTGTCGTCATGTGTTCGAGGCTACGCCCCGAATCGAAACCATCAGTTAGTCGCGACGGTTGGTGTGCCCCTAGCGCGAAATTACGGTGCCTCGCGCGATATCGTCACGACGCACGCCATCGAGCAAAAGGCCGACGTTCATACCGGAGCCAGCCGTAGTCACCTGCTTGCGGAACATCTCGATTCCCGTGACAGCGGAGACGACCGGGCCACCGACGGTGACCACCGTCACGCGATCGCCAACTGACACAGCGCCCGAGCCGATAGTGCCCGTCACAACCGTGCCGCGACCCGTGATGGTGAAAACGTCCTCCACGACCATCTGGAATGACGCCCCTGTCGCCTGGCCTAACTGTCCGGGATCCGAACCCACTGGCACCGGCGCGGACGCCGCAGTGGCGGACTGGAAATCCGTCACCGTGCTGTCATTGCCTTCACGGCCGAGCATCTTGTCAAAGAAGCCCATCATTCCTCCGTCTATGCCTCGATCACTACCGGGATAATCATCGGGCGGCGGCGGTGCTGGGTGTTCACCCAACGACCGACGACCCGACGCACGACCTGCGCGAATGCATGCGTGTCGCGCGTGCCATTCTCGGCGGCATCGGTCAACGCCTTCACGATCTGCGGGATTACCGCGTCGAAAACCTTCTCGTCTTCAGCGAAACCGCGTGCCTGAATCTCCGGGCCGACGATGACCTTGCCGGTCTGCGGGTCGACAGCCACGAAGATCGAGATGAAGCCCTCTTCGGCGAGGATGCGGCGGTCTTTGAGGTCGGCATCCGTAATCTCTCCGACGCTCGAGCCATCCACGTAGACGTAACCGAGGTCGAGTTGGCCGACGACTGAGGCGACACCGTCGCGCAGGTCGATGACAGTGCCATCCTCTGCGATTATCGTGTTCTCCTCCGGCACGCCGGTCGCGATCGCGAGGTTCGCATTGGCGACCAGGTGGCGCTGCTCGCCGTGAACCGGCAGCACATTCTTCGGCTTCAGGATGTTGTAGCAGTACAGCAACTCCCCCGCGGCCGCGTGCCCGGAGACATGCACCTTCGCGTTGCCCTTGTGCACCACAGTCGCGCCGAGCTTCATGAGACCGTTGATCACGCGGTAGACCGCGTTCTCATTGCCGGGAATGAGCGACGACGCAAGGATGACCGTGTCTCCCTTGCCCACCTCGATCTGGTGTTCCATGTTCGCCATGCGCGCCAGCACCGCCATCGGCTCGCCCTGGCTGCCCGTCGACATGTAGACGAGTCGGTTATCGGGCAGGTCGGCGGCCTTCTTGGCGTCGAGAAGCACGCCATCCGGCACCTTGAGGAACCCGAGGTCGGCCGCGATTCCCATGTTGCGCACCATTGAGCGGCCCATGAGCACTACCTTGCGGTCGTTGGCGGCCGCGGCATCCAACACCTGCTGCACGCGGTGCACATGGCTTGAGAAGCTCGCGACGATCACCCGGCGAGGGGCCTTAGCGATGACTGCCTCGATCACGGGGCCAATGTCACGCTCGCTCGGAGTGAAGCCGGGGACATCGGCGTTTGTGGAGTCGGGCAGGAACAGGTCGACCCCGGCCTCGCCGAGCCGGGCAAATGCCCTGAGGTCGGTGATCCGGTCATCGAGGGGCAGCTGGTCCATCTTGAAGTCGCCGGTGTGCAGCACCACGCCGGCAGGCGTCGTGATAGCGACGGCGAGGGCATCCGGAATCGAATGGTTGACCGCGATGAACTCGAGCCCGAACGGGCCGAGCTGCTCGTGCTGGCCCTCTTTAACGGTCAGGGTGTACGGCGTGATGCGGTGCTCCTTGAGCTTCGCCTCGATGAGGGCGAGCGTGAGGGTCGAGCCGATCAACGGGATGTCCTGCCGCAGCTTGAGCAGGTAGGGCACGGCGCCAATGTGGTCTTCATGGCCGTGCGTGAGCACGATGCCAAGCACATCGTCGAGCCGGTCACGGATCGAGCTGAAGTCGGGCAAGATCAGGTCGACGCCAGGCTGGGTCTCTTCCGGGAAGAGCACACCGCAGTCGACCACGAGAATTTTGCCGTCAAACTCGTAGGTCGTCATGTTGCGACCGATTTCTCCGAGGCCACCGATTGGGGTGACGCGAAGGGTACCTGCGGGAAGTGCTGGCGGAGCGAAAACTGAGGTTGGCATCTATACCTTGCGTCGTGTTGGTCGAGACGTGGATGGGGCCACGAGCCCCCGGTGTAATTCTTATCGGGTGGTGCCCGCGACCTTCGGCAGCGCGCCACCGGCAGCCGCGTTGCGGTCGGGACGGAAGTTGTCGAAATTGACGCCGGCGATGCCGCTGCTCGAATTGGCGCCGACGAGATCGATCTCGTCCTCGATCTGGGCGGCCTCCCACTCTTCTGGGCCAACAAGGGGCAGTCTCACCCGCGGGCTGGAGATGCGACCGAGGCCGTGCAGGATGTATTTTGCGGCGACTGTGCCGGGCACGTGCGTCATCGTGGCGCGAACGAGCGGCTCGAGCGCCTTGTGCGCTGCGGTCGCCGCTTTCAGGTCGCCCGCGTTAACCGCATCAATGATCTGGCGGTAGGGCGTCGCGGCGATGTTCGCGGTGACCCCGATGAGCCCCGTCGCACCGATCGAGAGGCTCGGGAGCACGAGTGCGTCGTCGCCGCAGAAGTAATAGAGGTCGGTCTGGTTGAGCACGCGACTGACCTCTGCCAGGTCACCTTTGGCGTCTTTGATGGCGAGGATATTGGGGTGCTTCGAGGCGCGCAGGATCGTCTCGTACTTGATCGGCACGCCGGTGCGACCCGGGATGTCGTACAGGATGACCGGCAAGTCTGTCGCGTCCGCGATCATCCGGAAATGCGTGAGGATGCCGGCCTGGGTCGGCTTGTTGTAATACGGCGTGACGATCATGTTGCCGTCGGCGCCGGCCTTCTCGCTCTTTTTCGCAAGCTCGATGGCGTGCGCCGTCTCGTTAGAACCGCCGCCGGTGATGACTTTGGCGCGCGAACCCGCGACCTTTTTGGCTACCTCGACGAGCTTGACCTTCTCGGGGTCGGTCAGCGTCGAGGTTTCACCGGTGGTGCCCGTGACGACTATGCCGTCGGCGCCCGCCGTGATGACGTCGTCAATGTGCTTCTCAACATCGGCCCAGTTGACTTCACCGTCGTTATTGAACGGCGTAATGAGGGCGACAAGCACCTGGCCGAAGGGATTAGGAAGGGTAGACACGAGTTACAGGGTATCGGTTGCCCGCCATCGTGCGGCTATCAGCTGACTCTCTCATAGCGCAGAAAGCGGTATTCGATGCCGGTGCGCGACGTGGCCCACCCGGCGGTGGGATCCACCGCGATAGGCACCCACGATCTGTCGATCTCGGGTGCGTGCGCATCGCCCTCGTATCGTCCGTTGATCTCGGTGACCTCAAGTCGGTCGGCTAGCGCGATCGATTCGCGGAAGATTTGGCCCCCACCGATAACCCAGGTGGGGCCAATACCCACGAGTTCGAGCGCCGCCTTGAGGCTGTGCGCGACCTCCACCCCGTCGGCGACCCACTCCTGCTGACGCGTGATGACGATGTTTCGACGCCCAGGCAAGGGGCGGAAACGCGGGTTGAGCGAGTCCCATGTCTTACGGCCCATCACAACGGGCCCGCCGAGGGTGATCTCCTTGAAGTGCGCCAGGTCTTCGGGCACGTGCCACGGCATCGCGCCGCCGAACCCGATGACGCCGCCCTCGCCCTGGGCCCAGATGAGGCCGAGGCTCATACCGCTACGGCGCCGCGGATCGCGGGGTGGTGCTGATAGCCATGGATCTCGAAATCCTCGAACTCGTAGTCGAAGATGCTGTCGCGCGGCGCGATCGAGATCGTCGGCAACGAGAACGGATCGCGGGTGAGCTGCTCGGTCACCTGCTCAAGGTGGTTGTCGTAGATGTGGCAGTCGCCGCCGGTCCAGACGAAGTCGCCGACCTCGAGCCCGGTCTGCGCCGCGACCAGGTGCGTGAGCAGCGCGTAGCTCGCGATGTTGAACGGCACCCCGAGGAACAGGTCGGCGCTGCGCTGGTAAAGCTGGCACGAGAGTTTGCCGTCCGCTACGTAAAACTGGAACAGCGCGTGGCAGGGGGCGAGGGCCATGCTCGGGATGTCCGCAGGGTTCCAGGCCGAAACGATGAGTCGGCGCGAGTCGGGTGTGTCTTTGATCGCCTGGATGACATCCGAGATCTGGTCGATAGTGTCGCCGCCGGGCGTGGGCCAGGAGCGCCACTGCACGCCGTAGACGGGGCCGAGTTCGCCCGCGGCATCCGCCCACTCGTCCCAGATCGTCACGCCGTGTTCGCGCAGCCAGCCAACGTTGCTCTCGCCCCGCAAAAACCAGAGAAGTTCGTACGCGATCGACTTGAAATGCACGCGTTTGGTGGTGATAAGCGGGAAGCCCTGCGCAAGGTCGAAGCGCAACTGGCGCCCGAATACGCTGCGAGTTCCTGTGCCGGTGCGGTCGGTTTTGTGCGTGCCGTTGGCGAGGGTGTCACGCAATAGGTCTTCGTAGGGGGTCAGTAACGCGTCGCTCATCGCGTCGATGCTACCGCGCGCATTGCCACCAGCCCATGTAACAGAGGGCAACACTCCGTTTCCGAACCCGCACCCGAATTATCGTGAGCCCATGAACCCGGTGCTCGTGCTTGTCGTGCTTGTGGGCCTCGTCACCCTCGCGACCGCGCTCGGGTTTGCCTGGAAGTCGCAGCAGGGCCGCGTTCACGTCGCGCATGGTCACACGGTGATCCGTGCGAAAGATGTGCCAGGCATGCGCCGCTTCGGTTCTGGCGCGACGCTGCTGCAGTTCTCCACGGAGGTGTGCTCACCGTGCAAGGTGACCCACAGAGTTCTCGACGGTATCGCCGCCGAGAACTCGTCGGTGACCCATGTCGATTTGGATGTCACGCGCCGACCAGAACTCGCAGCTCAGTTCCACATCATGCAGACGCCAACCACGCTGATCCTCGACCGCCGCGGTGTGGTGCGCGCCCGCATCGGTGGCGCGCCCCGGATCGACTCCCTGCGCGCAGAACTCGACCGCATTCTCGTAGGAGCCTGATCATGTCGACAAACACTCCGGCCAAACCGACGCTTCATGCCAAGCCCGGCCAGCAGGGGGTGGATCCCCGCGGCCCGCGGTTTGGTGCTGGCATCACCGCCGTACTGCTTCTGACAGTTATCGCGCTCGGGCTCCTCCTGCCTGCAGGCGACGGTTTCGTCGCTCGGGCGACCCAGCCAGCATTCGTACTCTTCGCCGCGATCACCTTGCTCTTCGCGTGGGGCGCCTTCGCGGGCGTGCAGCGTCACCCCTACGGCCGACTCTTCAAGGCAGTCGTTCGGCCCCGTCTCTCCGCGCCAACCGACCTCGAAGACCCAGTGCCGCCGACGTTTGCGCAGGGGGTTGGCTTCGCGATCACTCTTGCCGGTGTCATCCTCCATCTCGTCGGCGTGCCCTATGCACTGGTTATCGCGGCAAGCCTCGCTTTCATCGCCGCGTTCCTCAACTCGGTCTTCGCCTACTGCCTCGGCTGCCAGATCTACTTGCTGCTCGTGCGCGCAGGCCTCCTCGGTCGCACCGCAAACACCGCCGTCTAGGGGCAATCGGCCTGTCGCGCTTAGGGTGGAGATATGGCCCTCACAAGTGAAGCGACAACCCTCTGGCTCGGCGATCTGAAAAGCGGATCGGGCACTACCACTCTCGATTCCTCGGATGCTGCGGAATTTCCTGTCACCTGGGCCGCGCGCTCCGAAGGCGTCACCGGCCAAACGAACCCCGAAGAGCTCCTCGGCGCGGCGCACTCCGCCTGCTTCTCCATGGCGTTTGCGAACGCGCTCGCGGGCAATGACACTCCCCCGACGAGCCTGCAGGTAACTGCCGCAGTGACGTTCGAACCGGGCACCGGGATCACCGGCAGTCACCTGCTGGTGAGCGCCACGATTCCCGGCCTCAGCGAGGCAGATTTTCAGCGGCTGGCGGCAGAAGCCAAGGAGAACTGCCCGGTCTCGAAGGCGCTCGCCGGCATCCCGATCACTCTTGAAGCCACTCTGGCCTGATTGTGGGCGCGAAGGGCACAGGCATGCGGGTGCTCATCGCTGGCGCTTCCGGCTTCATCGGCACCGAGTTGTGCCGCCAGTTGGAAGCCGACGGCCACACAGTATTGAGGCTCTCCCGTAGCCAGCCAAGCGGCGAGAACCAGTTCGCGTGGTCACCATCGACGGGCACTGTGGATGCCGCGGCCATCGAATCCGCCGATGCCATCGTCAACCTCGCCGGCGCGACCACCGGCCGCATCCCGTGGACGCCAGGGTATCGACGCGAGATCCTCACCTCGCGCGTGGAGGGCACCCGCACTCTTGCCGCGGCGATCGGCAACGCGAAGAACCCCCCGACTATCCTGCTCAACGGCTCAGCGGTGGGGTACTACGGCGACCAGCCCGGCCTTTTGTTGACCGAAAGCTCGGCCAAAGGCACTGGTTTCCTTAGCGACGTGGTGGAAGCCTGGGAGGGCGCCGCACGTGACGCGCCATCCGGAACCCGCGTTGTCACATTCCGCACCGGCCTCGTGGTGGGCCGCGGTGGAGCATTCACTCCCCTACTTGCGCTCACCAAGCTCGGACTCGGCGCGCGCTTCGGGTCTGGGCGCCAGGACTGGCCGTGGGTTGCTCTCTACGATGAGGCCGCCGCGATCCGGCATCTGCTCACCTCGTCTCTCGAGGGCGTCGTCAACATCGCGGGCCCACAGGCGGCGACTTCCGCGCGTGTGACCCACGCTCTCGCCCAGGCGTTACATCGCTGGGATCCTCTTGTCGTTCCCAGGTTTGCGCTCGGTCTGCTCGGCGAGGCCGGCCACGACCTGCTCCTCACGAGCGAGCACGTCGTGCCGCAGCGCCTGCTCGGTGACGGATTCACCTTCCGCTACGAGAGCGTGGAAACGGCAATCGGCGCCATGGCCTAAGGGGCAGTTCGCTCCAGTGCGATCGCCTTGCGGGTTGCCCAGCGCGCGCGACGGCGATCTCCGCTGGCGTCGTAGGCGAGGCCCAGCCGCAGCCACGCGCGCCACGAGCCGGGCGCGGCTTCCACCTCGGCCTGGTATTTCGGAAACTCGAGGTCTGCCGCTTTCGGGTCGGGACGCCCGCTGGGCAGGCGAGGCAGGTCGTCCACCGGCAGCTCGCCCTCAGCCCCGAGACGCGTCACAAGACGCTCGCCACGCACAACGAAGACCAGGTCGGCCACCAGCGCACCCGCTCCGATCACCGGGAGGATGACCAGAGCCCCACCCAGTGCTTTCGCTATCGGCCCCGGCGTTGTGAGCAGGATCACTGCATACCGCGTCACGAAGACCAGATAGATGACGAGCAACGACGCCATAAAGAGTGCCGCGGCGCGCGAAACCGACCGGGAGCTCACTCGTCAGGTTCGTCTTGCGCGTCGACCGCAATCGGGGCCGTCAGCCCCAGGTCGATGAGTTTGTCGAGCCCCACCGTCACCCCGCGCGCATTGCGGGTTGCGCGAAGCGCGAGCAGGATGCCTGCCTCGTACGAACTCGGGGCGAGCGTCTCGTGGCTGATGGTGAGCACCTCGCCATTGCCGCCGAACATCACGTCTTGCTTGGCTACGACGCCCTGCATGCGCAGGCTGTGGATCGGGATGCTCGAGACCTGCTGCCCGCGGGCGCGCTGGTCGACGTGCGGAGCGACGACGGGGCCAAGTTCTCCGCGCGCCGTGCCCATCAACTCGGCGGTGCGCACCGCGGTGCCGGAGGGTGAATCGACCTTCGACGCATGGTGCGCTTCGACTAT
>JBDUDZ010000018.1:0-18133 GCA_040002635.1 Rhodoglobus sp. | reverse complement strand
CCTACGTGACCGGCGGCAAGGAGATGACTCCCGGCCAGTTGCTCGAGCGGGTGGGTTTCGCCAGCGCGCAGCTTTCCACCCCCGTCAAGGACCTCTCCGGTGGCCAGAAGCGGCGCCTGCAACTGCTGCTGATCCTGCTATCTGAACCGAATGTGCTCATCCTCGACGAGCCGACAAACGACCTCGACACAGACATGCTGGCCGCAATCGAAGACCTGCTCGACTCGTTCCCCGGCACCCTGTTGGTGGTGAGCCACGACCGGTACCTGCTTGAGCGGGTAACCGACAACCAGTTCGCGCTCCTCGATGGGCACCTGCGACACCTGCCGCGCGGCGTGGACCAGTACCTCGAACTGCGCAAGGCGCAGGAATCGAAGCCCGTCGCGGCATCGGCCTCCGCGCCCAAAACCACGCCCAAGCTCGGGGGCGCCGAATTGCGGAATTCGCAGAAGGAACATGCAGCTGCCGCCCGCAAGATTGAGAAACTCAACGCGCAGATTGCCGGCGTGCACGAGCGGATGGCCGTGCACGACCAGTCTGACTACACCGGACTTGGCTCACTCTCGACCGAACTCACCGACCTGCAGAAGCAACTTGAGACCGTCGAGTTCCGCTGGCTGGAACTCGAAGAGCTGCTCGCGTAACTGCTATTCGCCGAGGTTCTTGGGCGCCATCGCGCGCAGCGACGTCTCTTCGGCGTCGATCCCCTTGAGCACTGACACGACTGCTGGCTCCTGGTACCGACCCTCACGCCGCGCGGCGAGGACCGCCTTCCGCTCTGCCTGGATCATGCTCTTGCGCAGCCGGATGAAGGAATTGAGCTGGGGAAGCGCATCTTCGGGTGAGTAGTTGTCGAGGGTCTCCTTCAGGAATGCGGCGTCGACTCGCAGGCGAGCAACTACGCGCGCTTCGTCCGCCTCCGACGCCTCTTCCTCAAGCCGGACGATGCCGGCCTGTCGCGCCTCGGCGAGCAGCATTTGTCGTTCTGTTATTTCCTGCATGACGTTTGTCGCGGGCAGTTTAAGTGCGCGGATGATCGTGGGCAGCGCCAGCCCTCCGACCAGGCTGGCCACAACCACCACGAAGGCGAGAAACTGCAGGAACTCACGGCCGGGAGTCCCGTCTGGCAGCAGGAATACGGCAGCCAACGTCACCACGCCGCGCACACCGGATGACGCCACCGCCACGCCATTGCGCCAGCTCCAGCTGCGCACGCGCAGGCGCTTCGGCCCACGGCGATAGATGAGCGTGGTGGTCATCACCCACGCGAACCGCGACAGCACCAGCGCTACGAGGATCGCCGCGCAGATGCCGATTGTCGGCCACAGCCCGGGCCCGGTGCGAATCGCCCCCTCGAGGATGTGAGCCAGGTTGAGCCCGATGAACAGGAACACCGCGTTCTCTAACAAGAACTGGATGGTGCGCCAGTTCAGGCGCTCCGCCACCCGCGCCTCGGCCGACGACACCGTCGGCGAGCGGGTGCCGAGGAAGATGCCCGCAATGACGACAGCCAGCACGCCGGAGCCGTGTATGAACTGCGCGATCAGGAAGGCGAGGAACGGGGTGACAAGGCTGATGCTCGTGTCGAGCACCGGCGAGTGCAGTTGTCGACGGATCGCCGAGACCACGAAACCGATCGCGAGACCCACGACCACTCCGCCAACCACGGCGAGCGCGAAATCGAGAACGATGGTGCCGGGGTTCACCACGCTCACGATGGCGGCGATTGCGGCGTTCAGGGCAACAAGGGCCGTGGCGTCGTTTAGCAGGCTCTCTCCCTCGAGGATCGTGACTACCCGTCGCGGAAGTCCGACCTTGCCAGCGATCGCGGTGACGGCGACCGCATCGGTTGGCGCCACGACGGCGGCGAACGCGAAGCCCGCCGCGAGCGTAATCGCCGGCACGAGCAGCCAGGTGGTGAAACCGATGATGACGACGCTGAAGGCGACGAGCCCGATCGACAGGATGAGGATGCTGTCGTTGCGTGCCCTGATGTCGACGAACGACGTGCGGATCGCCGCCGCAAACAGCAGGGGCGGCAGCAGGCCGTAGAGCACGAACTCGGGCTGCACGGTCACCTGAGGCACTGCCGGGATGAATGACACTGCACCACCCACGGCGACCAGCGCCACCGGGGCCGACCAGCCGACGCGACCGGTGAGCCCGGTGATGGTGACCGTCACGACGACGAAGGCGACGATCCAGGTGATGGTGGCGACGGCATCCATTGCTCTACTGCGCCGCCAGCAGTTCGCGCCAGTTCGCTGGCACGCGCTCGGCGGGCCCCGGTGCCGTCTGGTCGGCCGGGTGACTGCTCGGCGGGGCGAGCTTGGGGCCGTCGGCGTAGTCGCCGGTCTCGTAGTTCCAGAACCAGTCTTCGCCGGGTTCGAAGCTCTGGATGATCGGATGCCCCGATCCGTGCCAGTGCGCGGTCGCGTGCTTGTTCAGCGAGTCGTCGCAGCAGCCGATGTGCCCGCACTGCACACAGCGGCGCAGGTGGACCCACCAGGAGCCGGTGTCATCGCACTCGACGCATCCGGTGCCGCTCGGTGGAACTGTTTCGTTGATCCCCAGGGTCATGCACCCAGTATGCCCGCAGTGCGCTGGACAATAGTGTGTCTCACACAGTATCGTGTGGCTCATGGTTGATAGGGAAACGGCGAACGCGCACCTGCAGGAGCTGCGGCGCGGCACCGTGGTCATCGCGTGCCTGGCTGTGCTGCGTGCCCCCGAGTACGGGTACGCGCTGCTCGAGACGCTGAACGCGCTCGGCTTCCAGGTCGACGCCAACACGCTCTACCCGCTGCTGCGTCGCCTCGAACAGCAGGGGTTGCTCACCAGCCAGTGGAACACCGACCAGGCACGCCCCCGCAAGTTCTATCGCACCAGCGCCGACGGGGAGGCGCTGGCCGCCCTCCTTATCGACGACTGGGCGAGCCTGCAGGCATCGATAAAGAAGTTGGGCAAGGGAGAGAAGAAGTGAGCACACTGACCGACCGTTACGTGTGGGCCGTCGTCCGGTCCATCCCCGAACAGCAGCGCGCCGATATCGAGCGCGAGTTGCGGGGATCCATCACCGATGCCGTCGAAGGTCGCATCGACGGGGGCAGTGAGCCCGGCCTGGCCGAGAGCGACGCCCTGCTCGAGCTCGGCGACCCCGATCGCCTGGCCGCCGGGTACGCCGGCCGCCCAAACTGGCTGATCGGGCCGGCGTATTACTTCGCCTACCTCCGGCTGCTGAAGGTGCTGTTCTCGGTGGTGCTGCCGATCATCCTCGTCGGCATGGTGTTCGTGCAGGTCGTCACCGGACACGACGTCGGCACCGTGATCGGAACCACCATCGGCGCGGGCATCGCAACCGCAGCACACCTGGGGTTCTGGCCCACCCTCGTGTTCGCCCTCATCGAGCGCGGCGAGAAGAGCAGGAAATCGTTCGTTGGGTGGACGCCGGCCAACCTGCCGCAGCTGCCGACGCGTAATCCGTTCGGTATTGCCGACCTGATCGCCGCACTGGTTCTCGTGCTGTTCTTCGTGGCAACGGCGATCTGGGTGCAGGTGTATCCGATCTTCATCGACCCGGAGGGTCGCACCATTCCGTTCCTGCTGCCCACGCTTTGGCAGTTCTGGTTGCCGTACTTCTTCGTGCTCGGCGCGCTAGAGATCGCCTTCAACGTGGTCGTGTATCGGGTCGGCAACTGGACCTGGCTTCTGGTCGGGGTGAACATCGTGCTCAACGCGGCGTTCGTCGTCCCCGTCATCTGGCTGCTGTCGACCGCGGTGTTCAACCCGGCGTTCTTCGACCGCCTTGGCTGGTCTCCGGAGGTCGTTAGCGGACCGTTCTCGCTTGCGGTGGGGGCGATGGGCGTGCTGTTCGCCATCATCGACATCGTGGACAGCGCCGTGAAGTCCCAGCGGGCCGCGCGGGGCTCCCGGTAGGCTCGCCACTTCGCCCGCGGGTGCGGAACAATGGTGGGACCATGTCCCACGATCACGCGCATCCCGCAGGCGGCGGTCGAGGGCGCTTGGGCGTAGCGCTCGGCATCACCGCCACGGTCATGGTTGCCGAAGTGATCGGTGCGATAGTGACCGGCAGCCTTGCCCTGCTGGTGGATGCCGCGCACATGCTCACTGATGCCGGTGGCTTGGCGATCGCACTTACCGCCGCGTCGCTCGTGAACCGCCCCGCAAGCTCCAAGCGCACGTTCGGCTTCGCCCGGGCCGAGGTGCTCGGCGCGACAGCGCAGGCCGCGATACTGCTCGCGGTGGGGATCGTTGTGCTCGTGGAGGCCGTCCGCCGCCTGTTCGCGCCACCAGAGATCGACGGCGGGCTGCTGGTGATCTTCGGCACTATCGGGCTGCTGGGCAACGTGGCATCCATCTCAGTTCTCGCGTCTGGGCGCAACGCCAACCTCAACCTGAAGGCCGCGTTCCTGGAGGTTGTCAACGATGCTCTCGGTTCGCTCGCGGTGATCGCCGCGGCGATAGTCATAGCCCTGACCGGCTTCGAGCCTGCGGATGCCCTGGCCGCGATCCTGATCGGTGCGCTGATCCTGCCGCGGGCGTTCCTGCTGCTGCGCGAGACAACGAACGTGCTTTTGGAGTCGACGCCGAAGGGGCTCGACCTCGACTCGGTGCGCAATCACCTGCTCGAACTCGACCACGTGCATTCGATCCACGACCTGCACGTCAGCCAGATCGCCACCGGGCTACCGGTTCTCACGGCGCATGTCGTTGTCGATGACTCGTGCTTTTACGATGGCCATGCCTCGCGGATGCTCGATGAACTGCAGCATTGCGTAGCGAAACACTTCGACGTGCAAATTGACCACTCGACGTTCCAGCTCGAACTCGCAGAGCACGGCGCGCACGAGCACCCCACCCACGACTAGCGTGCCGCGTGCCCGTGGCAGCGTGCAGACCGCTAGGCGGTGACGAGCAGCGTCGATACCGAGTCGAGTGCACCAGGCACGAGCGAGTAGTACGCCCAGGTCGCGCGCTTCGAACGGGTAAGGAAACCTGCCTCGACGAGCACCTTGAGGTGATGCGACACCGTGGGCTGGCCAAGCCCGAGCGGCGCCGTGAGATCGCACACACACGCCTCCGCGTTCTCATGCGCGACGACCATCGAGATAATCCGAAGCCTGGCCGGGTCGGCGAGAGCCTTGAGCGAGCGAGCGAGGTCGTCGGCTGCGCCCGCGCCCAGCACCTCACGTGTGAGGGGGGCACAACACGCCGTCACCTGGATGACCGGGAGCAGTTCCATTACTGGCATGCCTCGATCGTACTGCAAACATTGACAGTCATCGATGTTTAAAGTCATGATGTTGTCATGCCCAAGCCCAGCATCCTCTTCGTCTGCGTGCACAACGCGGGCCGCTCACAGATGGCGGCGGGCTTTGTCCGCGAACTCGGCGGGGATCGGGTGACAGTTCTTTCGGCGGGATCGGAGCCGGGTATCAACCTGAACGCCGTCGCGGTTGCCGCCATGGCGGAGGAGGGGATCGACATCGCTGGCTTCCGGCCACGCATCCTCGAAACGGATGACGTACGCGCCTCCGATGTCGTGATCACGATGGGCTGTGGCGACAGCTGCCCCGTGTTCCCGGGTAAGCGCTACGAAGACTGGCAGCTGGATGACCCGGCGGGCCGCGATCTGGCGGCGGTTCGCGTCATCCGCGACGAAATCCGAGCTCGGGTCGAGACTCTCCTGGGCGAGATTCTCTGACCCCCTTCCACCGAGCGAGGAGAGGAGGACGGCCATGGATAGCGAAACAGGATGCTGCGGCGGAGGCTGCTGCTAATCGCCAGATAGGCGATCCGCGGGAGGCCTACCGCGGATCGCTCCCGTTCAGCTGAGCGACGGGACACCGGCTGCTGTTGCTACCCAAACCGCGAGCAGCCCCAGCCCGGCCACAGCTGCCCACGAGATCAGCCCGACCGCGAGCGGGCGCGCTCCGGTGCGCACGAGCGTGCCGACGCGGATCGAGGCGCCGATCCCGAACAATGCCATGCCCAGGAGCACGAGCTGAACGGTATCTGTAGCACCGAGAAATGCCGGGGGAAGTGGCAGGAAGGTTCGCACCAGCACGGCAGCCAGGAACCCGACGAGAAATAGGGGAACTATCGGGGGGCGCGATCCCGGCTCGCCGCGACCACGCAGCACGAGTCCAGTTACCGCGACCATAGGAGCCAGCAACGCCACGCGAGTCAACTTGACGACGACGGCGATGCCCAGGGCGGAGGCCCCGGCGATCTGGGCAGTGGCAACGACCTGGCCTACGTCGTGGACGCTGGCGCCCGTCCACATCCCGAACTGTTCGGCATCGAGACCGAAGACGGGGGCGAGAAGAGGAAGCACGGCGATAGCCAGGGTTCCGCACAGTGTGACGAGGGCAACCGGGGTCGCCTGCTCCTCGTCGCGCGATCGTGCCACGCCACTCATCGCGCCAATCGCTGAGACTCCGCAGATAGAGAAACCTGCCGCGATTAGCAGCGCTTCGTCACCGGGGAGTCGGAATAGCCGACCAAGCCCGAAGGTGAGCGCGAAAGTCAGCAGCACCACGGCGACGATGAGCCCGAGCACCAGCCATCCCAGGCCCGCGATGTCACCGAGGCTGAGTTTGAATCCGAGCAACACGATCCCGATTCGCAGCAGGCTGTGAGCCGCGGTGGTCAGGCCCGGTGTCAGAACCGCTCGCACCTGCGCCGGCCACGGAATCGCGGCCAATGCCACCCCGAGTACGACACACGCTGTCAGCGTGGGCACGAACGGCACGAGCACGTGCAGGCCAGACATCATCGCGAACGCGAGGAGAGCGAGCACTAATCCGGGCAACTGCGCCCGAACGACTCGCGGGAGGCGGGCGGCCACGTCAGTCGAAGTCGAGGCTGAGTTTGCGCAGCAGCGAACTCAGTCGCTCCTGGTCGGTTTTCGGCAGCCGGTCGAGCAGCTCTGACTCGGCCTGCAGGAGCATGCGGATCGCGGCATCCACCCGTTCACGCCCCGATTCGGTCATCATCACCAGGATGCCGCGGCCGTCGTTCGGGTCGGTGCGCCGCTCGACGAGCTGGCGAGTCACGAGCCGGTCGATGCGGTTGGTCATTGTGCCGCTCGACACCAGGGTCTGCTGCAGCAGCGCCTTAGGGCTGAGCTGGTAGGGAGCGCCTGCCCGCCGCAAGGCGGAGAGCACATCGAACTCCCACAGCTCGAGGTCGGATGCCGCGAAGGCAGTCCGTCGCGCGCGCTCGAGGTGCCGCGCCAGCCGGCCTACCCGGCTCAACACCTGCAGCGGGGAGAAGTCGAGGTCGGGGCGCTCGCGCGACCACGCATCGACGATCCGGTCAACTTCGTCGCTCGTGGGCACCCGTCAATTATTGCCCGCGCACTGACGCCCGCCTACCGGGTTTCGTGGGCCGTGTTGCCGTGCTGCCGTGCTGCCGTGCTGCCGTGCTGCCGTGCTGCCGTGCTGCCGTGCTCGAGGTGCTGCGCCGGCCGGCCGCCTCGGCTCGTGCGTTTTTGTGAGCAAAGCCGTGTCGGCCGACGGCTCTTGCCAATCGTTCCCGCGTCACAGGACATTGTCCTGTCGTGTGGGAGCGAAAGTGGGGTGGGCGGTCCTGTGGTGTGGGAGCGAAAGTGGGGTGGACGCGCGCGCCTTCGGGCGGCACGCAACAGCCCCGCTGAGGTCTGGCAGACTTGATGCGCGCCGCGAGGCGTGGTCCGCTTTGGTGTAATGGCAGCACGACAGCCTTTGGAGCTGTTAGGTCTAGGTTCGAATCCTGGAAGCGGAGCGTGTGGCAAGACGGCAGAATAGCAATATGACCGACCAGCAGCTTGCCGTGATCATCCTGGCTGCAGGCCAGGGCACCCGCATGAAGTCGGCGCGGCCGAAGGTGCTGCACTCGCTGGCCGGCCGCTCGCTGGTCGGACACGTGATCGCGACAGCGCGCTCGCTAGAGCCTGCCCATCTTGTTGCAGTGGTGCGGCACGAGCGCGACACGGTGGTTGCGACAATCGTCGAACTCATGCCTAACGCGGTAGTCGTCGACCAAGACGACGTCCCCGGCACGGGTCGCGCGGTAGAGATCGGTCTCGCCGCGCTGCCGGGCGACTTTACTGGCGACGTGGTTGTCGTCAGCGGCGACGTACCGCTGCTGGATGCTGCCACCCTCGCCCAACTCATCGCCGAGCACCGCGCGGCCAATGCCGCAGCAACCTTGCTCTCCGCGATCCTGGATGATGCCACCGGCTACGGTCGGGTGGTGCGCGACGCCCAGGGTCGCCTCGTGGCCATCGTCGAACAGAAGGATGCCACGGCCGAGCAGCTCGCAATCACCGAGATCAACTCCGGCACCTATGTGTTCAGCGCTGCCCCGCTGCGCGTCCAGCTGCCGCTGGTGACGACGCAGAACGCGCAGAACGAGAAGTACCTCACTGATGTCGTCGGCCTGCTGCACGGCACCGGTGCGGTAGTCGAGGCCATGCCCGTCGAGCACGGCTGGATGGTCGCTGGGGTAAACGACCGCGTGCAGCTCTCGGAGGCCGCCCGTCGCATGAACGAGCTCATTGTGCGCCGCTGGCAGCTAGCAGGCGTCACAGTCCAAGACCCCACGACGACCTGGATCGATGCCGATGTCACGCTGGCGGAAGACGTGGAATTGCTCCCCGGCACCCAGCTTAAGGGCGCGACCCTCGTGCAGGCCGGGGCGATCATCGGCCCGGACACCACGCTGGTCGACTGCGAGATCGGCGCGGGTGCAACAGTGAAGCGCACCGACGCGACGCTCGCGGTGATCGGGGCCGGGGCATCCGTGGGTCCATTCGCCTACCTGCGACCTGGCACCTATCTCGGCACTGACGGCAAGATCGGCACATTCGTCGAGACAAAGAATTCGACGATTGGCGCCGGCAGCAAGGTGCCGCACCTGAGCTACATCGGTGACACGACGGTGGGGGAGCAGTCGAACATCGGCGCCGGCACGATTACTGCCAACTATGACGGCGTTACCAAGAGCGCGACGGTCGTCGGTTCGCACGTGCGCAGCGGTTCACACAACGTGTTCGTCGCCCCCGTGACTATTGGCGATGGGGCGTACACAGGGGCAGGCACCGTGGTGCGCAAGGATGTCCCAGCCGGTGCCCTGGCGATCACCGTTGCACCACAGCGCAACATGACGGGCTGGGTCACGGCCAACCGAGCGGGGAGCGCGGCGGCCCAGGCTGCGGAAGCCGCGGAGGACTCGGCGTAAGGTAGCCCATGTGCTACATTGGCGGCCATGGCATCCGTCGGTCTGAGAGAGCTCAAACAGAACCCGAGTGAGGTCGTCGCCCGCGCAGAGCACGGGGAGACGATAGTCATCACGGTTCAGGGCAGGCCGGTGGCCCAATTGGCGCCGCTGGCTCCCGTGCGCCAGCGGTGGGTCAGCGCTGAGGTGTTGAATCACGCGCTCAACGGCATGGAAGCTGACCCGACGTTGGCAGCCGAGTTGTACGCGCTGCGCGACGACGATCCATTGGTCGATCCATGGGAGCGTGCCGAGCGGTGATCCTCCTCGACACCAGCGTCCTTGTCGAGGCGGTCGTTCCTTGGCCCGGTCCCGTGCTCGGATCGAGCGTGTTGTGCCTTGCGGAGTTGCAGTTCGGGGTCCACTTCGCCTCAAACGCTGCTTTGCGTGCGTCGCGCGTGCGAAACCTCGCGAGGTACCGCACCGTACTGGAGTGGATCCCGTTCGAGGAACCCGACGCGGAGAGCTACGCGCTCCTGGCGGCGAAGGTGGCCCAGACTCGCTCGGCGCACGCCCGGAGCAAAGACATCATGATCGCCGCGCAAGCGCTCACCCTCGGCGTTCCGCTGTTGACCCGCAATGCGAAGGACTTCGAGTTGGTCGCCGACCTCGTCGAAATCATCGACGGAAACTCGTCAGTTTCTGCCAGATAGAATTGGCCGCACGTCGTCGTCTGACAGAGAGCGGGAATTGTGTCCGAGATCAAAATCACCGGACAAAAAAGGCTCGTGATCGTCTCTGGTCGCGCCCACCCGCAGCTGGCCATCGACGTTGCCGAAGAGTTGGGCGCCGACCTCGTGCACACCGACGCCCGCACCTTCGCTAACGGTGAGATTTATGCACGCTTCGACGAGAGCGTGCGCGGTGCCGACATGTTCGTCATCCAGTCGCACACCAACCCGATCAACGAGTGGCTCATGGAGCAACTGATCATGGTGGATGCCGCAAAACGCGCCAGCGCGAAACGCATCACTGTTGTCGCGCCGTTCTATCCCTACGGCCGCCAAGACAAGAAGGGGCGCGGCCGGGAACCGATCAGCGCGCGTCTTGTCGCAGACTTGTTCAAAGCCGCCGGTGCGGATCGCATCATGAGCGTCGACCTGCACGCAGCCCAGATCCAGGGCTTCTTTGACGGCCCGGTCGACCACCTGTTCGCGATGCCGGTGCTGCTCGAGCATTTCCGCAAGATCCTCGATCCGGCGACGTTGACTGTTGTTTCCCCTGACATGGGCCGCGTTCGCGTGGCTGACATCTGGAGCGACAAGTTGGGCGCTCCCCTCGCGATCATCCACAAGCGGCGCGACCCCCTCGTTCCCAACAAGGTCACCGTCCATGAGATCGTGGGCGAGGTTGACGGGCGGGTGTGCCTCATCGTCGACGACATGATCGACACCGGCGGCACGATCGTGAAGGCCGCTGAGGCGCTGAAGGCGGCGGGGGCGACCAAGGTCGTGGTGGCGGCGACGCACGCCATCTTCTCCGAGCCGGCATCCACCCTCCTGCAGAGCGAGGTTATCGATTCGGTTGTCGTCACCGACACCTTGCCCGTTCCTGAGGAAAAGCGTTTTCCCACGCTCACCGTGCTGCCGATTGCGCCCCTGCTGGCGCGGGCGATTCACGAGGTGTTCGACGACGGCTCGGTCACGAGCATGTTTGACGGGGCCGCTTAGCTCAACCCAGAGCGAAGCTCGTCGCCGACGGCGATCCGTCCGGTTCGCTCGATGCTGGCGCCGACCGCGAGCTTGTGGTCATGTTCGCGATGCACGGTGCGCAGAACGTCGAGATCCCGTTCGATTCCGGGCTGCGGTCGGGTGACCATCACGCAGCGACCGAGCCCTTTGAGAATGCCCAGGCGCGCCGTGCCGACAGACACGTGCGTGCCGATCAGGTCGTTCTCGCCCGACCCGTCAAGCACGACATTGGCCCGGAAGCGACGCGGGTTCCAGCTGCCGAGCGTGCCTGTTGATACGAGGGAGACGACCGCCCCCTGCGAATCGCGGAATGATCCTCGCGCTCCGTCGAAGGCCTCCCACTGGCTTGTCTCCTCCTGCTCAAAATCTTCGGGCGTCTGGTAACGGCGCTCGGCGACGTCTGCGTTGCTGCGTAGGGCGACCGGGCGCCCCAGCCAGTTCGAGAGGGCTGCGTCATCCGCAGCAATTGTGCCGTCGGGGAGGGTGATCTCGACCCCGCCTGGCACCAGCCGGGCCGCGCCGAACAGCAGCGCCGCCTCCCGCCGACCGGTGAGCCCGAAGCCAGACTCGAGATCGAATATCGCGTAACCGCGATCACCCTCGATGCCTTTTTTGCCGACTACCGCCGAGTCGAGCTGTTCACCCTGCAGCGACTTCACGGGATAGCGCCAGATCTCGGCGACCTTCATGCTGCCCAGCGTAACGTCACCGACTCGTAGAGTGAGCAGGTGACCATCTCGACCCCTCGCCCCTGGCTCGCCTCCTATGCAGAAGGGGTGCCAGACGAGATCGAGCTGCCGACCGGTTCATTATTCGACCTGGTCGAGGCGTCCATCGCCGAGTTCGCAGACGATGCCGCGCTCGAATTCTTCGGTCGCACGACAAGCTACGTCGAGCTGGGTGACCAGATCGCTCGTGCGGCTGAGGGGCTGCGGGTGCTGGGCGTACAGAAAGGCGACACCGTCGCCATTGTGCTGCCCAACTGCCCCCAACACATCGTCGCGTTTTACGCGGTGCTGCGTCTGGGTGGCATCGTCGTCGAGCACAACCCGCTCTACACCCCCCGCGAACTGCGTCACCAGTTCGAAGACCACGGCGCGAAGACCGTCATCGCCTGGAACAATGTCGTCGAGACCATCCAGGCTTTCCCGGCGGATGTCGCGGTCGAGAACCTCATCTCGGTAGACGTCACCGCGGCGCTGCCGTTTTCCACTCGCGCCCTCCTGCGGTTGCCCGTCGCGAAAGCGCGTGAGTCCCGTGCCGCCCTCACTGCCGGCGTGCGCAACACGATTCCCTGGCAGAGGCTGCTGAAGTCAGAGCCGATCAAGCCGGAAATCTTCAAGCCCGAAGCAGCGGATGTCGCCCTGATCCAGTACACATCCGGCACCACGGGCCTCCCCAAGGGCGCGACCCTCACCCACCTGAACCTCGTGACGAACGCCGCCCAGGCCCGGGCATGGGTGCCGACGGTTACACGTGGCAAAGGCTGCGTTGTCTACGCAGTGTTGCCGATGTTTCATGCCTACGGACTCACGCTGTGCCTGACGTTCGCAATGAGCATGGGCGCGCGTCTTGTGTTGTTTCCGAAGTTCGATCCCGATCTTGTGCTGGCAGTGATCAAGAAGCGACCCGCCACCTTCCTGCCCGCCGTCCCGCCGATCTACGAGCGACTGACGAAGGCGGCGAAGGAAAAGGGGGTGTCGCTGAAGGGAATCCAGATCGCGATTTCCGGGGCGATGCCGTTGTCGGCATCCGTCGTCGAGCCGTGGGAGAAGGAGACCGGGGGAACCCTCGTCGAGGGCTACGGGCTTTCGGAGACCAGCCCGGTGCTCATGGCGAACCCGGTAGGTCCATCCCGCGTCGCAGGCACGGTCGGCTTGCCGCTGCCCAACACCGAGGTGCGCATCGTCGACCCAGAGAACCCGACGGTCGACCGCGAGCCGGGCGACGAGGGCGAGTTGATAGTCCGCGGGCCGCAGGTATTTTCCGGCTACTGGAAGAAGCCAGACGAGACCGCCGCGGTGTTTGTTCCGGCCGCAGAGGGTGACGACGGCGGCGACTGGTTCCGCACCGGTGACATCGTCACAGTCGACGACAAAGGCTTCGTGCGCATCGTCGACAGGATCAAGGAGCTCATCATCACCGGTGGCTTCAACGTGGCACCGAGTGAGGTGGAAGACGCGCTGCGCGAGCATCCGGATGTCGCGGATGTCGCAGTCGTCGGCCTTCCGAGTGAGCACTCTGGCGAGGATGTCGTCGCGGCAGTTGTGCTCGCGCCCGGCAAGGCACTCGACGAGGCGGGCATCCGTGACTTCGTTCGTCCCGGCCTTGCGGCCTACAAGGTTCCGCGGCGGATTTTCGCGGTGGAAGAGCTGCCTAAGTCACTCATTGGCAAGGTGCTGCGCAAGCAGGTGAAAGACGTCCTGGTCGCCGACCAGGCTAAACAGCGCAGCTAGGTCCCCACCGCCGGAGCGCTTGGCAGACGTGGCCCGCCGGGGATGATCCCCAGCGCCGCGAGAAGGGTTTCGCTGCCGTCGAACTGCTCGGCGTAACAGTTCCAGCCCATGCCGGAGGCGCTGAACAGTTCGAAGCGCGACGAAAACCCGACGGCCTCTGGCGCCAGGTAGGCGGTGTACGCGGCGCAACTGCGCTGCGCGGTGCTGCTCGCCGTGTTGATCGTCAGCAGCAGTCCCGGCAGCAGCAGGCCGATCAGGCCAATAACCACGACGACGCGCATGACTGTGGTCAGATGCGGACTGCGCAGCGGTTTCTGGTGCGGCTGGTAGTTCGCCAGTTCGGGCTCGTCGTCTGAGAACTCGTTGTGCTCGGCCATGGCGTGCTCATTGTCTCATTCCCGCCCGTTCGCGTTCCTCGTCGCTGTGTGTGCCCCCGTTCGAGTCCGCTTCGGGCGAATAATCCAATCACTCGACACTAGATATGGCTATTTGGGCAGATTTCTTGCCAGATCGGTGAGATATTGACCAAATTCATCAGATCTAACGTACGATCGGTCGCACGGTAATCAGAGGAATCGAGGTGTTCAAACGTTTGCTTCGACCAATTGTCAGATCTAACCGTTTGATCGCTCCGAGACGCGATGCCGTGAACCACCACCGGCAGTTTTAACCGGGTGCTCTGAAGCGCCCAACATCACAAGGAGTGTCAATGAAGACGAAGAGATTCTTGTCGGCTAGCGCAACCCTGGCGACAATCGCCGTGGTTGGCCTTGCCCTTTCGGGCTGTTCCGGTGGCGGGTCCGCCGGCGGCGGCGGAAGCCAGACTGACTCCGGCGGAAAGATCACCGTGTGGGTCGACCCGCCCCGTGTCCCGGCTGCCGACGCTTTCAAGGCGGCGCACCCCGAGATCCCCATCGACATCGTGCAGATCGACGGCACGGTCGGCGGCAAGACGGTGCAGCAGCAGTTCGCACAGTTCGACGCGGCCAAGAAGGGTTGGCCGGACGCCATCTTCTTCCCGTCGAATGACGACATCGCCTGGGCAACCTCCGCCAAGAGCAACTACGCGGCAGACCTGACCAAGATCATGGCCGACACCATCTCAGGGTTCGACCCCGCAGTGCTCGGCATGTGCGACATCGGTGGGCAGATCCGCTGCCTCCGAAATGACGCGGCACCCGACGTGTTCTGGTACAACGCGAAGTTCTTCGCCGACAACGGCTACGAAGTTCCGACCACCTGGGAGGGCTACGCCAAGCTCGGTGCGCAGATCGCGGCCGAACACCCCGGCATGGTGAGCGGATTCACCGGTGACGCATACGCCCCCGACCGCTACCTCTGGGCCGCCGACTGCCCGACGAATAACACCGTCGATGCAACCACGGTGCAGATCAACCTCGCCGACCCGAAGTGCACCCGCGCCAAGGACGTCCTGACCACCCTGTACGACGCCAAGGCGCTGTCGAGCGACGGCATCTTCGATGCTGACGCCGCGACGGTTGGACCGAACATGGTCATGGGCCCGGGCGCCGTCTGGTGGGGCGACTACCTGTTCAACCAGACCTGGAAGATCCCGGCCGGCACCATGCAGGCCAGCGCTCCTCTGAGCTGGGAAGGCGAATCCAAGCCGTCTACGGGCGACGAGGGTGGCGGACTGTGGGGTCTTTCCTCGCACATCACGGGCAAGCAGCTCGCGAACGCGGAGACCTTCATGAAGTTCGTCGTCAGCGACCCCGCCTGGCAGGTTCAACTGTCCACTGGCCTCCCGGCATTCAAGGCCGTGCAGGATGACTGGATCGCCAAGCAGTCGGCATCGAACTACTACGCGGACACCAAGGCGACGTTCGCCGCGTTCAAGCCCGCGATCAGCGCGGTGCCGTCCGACCACAAGTACCAGCTCTACAACACGGGAAGCGTCTGGACGGAGACTGTCGCTACCGCGCTCGTCGCCGGAAAGAGCTTCGACGACGCGTGGAAGGCCTTCGACACTGACTTGAACAACCAAGCCAAGGCGCAGGGCTACACGGTAGTCACTTCTAAGTAAGTTCGACGCACGACAGCTGGGGGTGAGGGCTCGCCCTTCGCCCCCAGCCTGTTGCGCGGTACGCTCGGCCCCACGCACGGCAAAACTCATCGTCGAGGAACCACCACATGACAACTGGAATCGCCGCCTCGAGCGCGTCCATGACAGCCCGGAAACGAACTGCGAGCGGTCGCCGCAGGCTCCGCCGCATCGAGACCACCGGTGCCTGGACCCTGCTCGCGCCATACATCGTCTTGCTGCTCATCGCCGGAATAATTCCGATCGGCTACGCGCTCTTCGTGAGCCTGCAGAAGACCCCGACAAACCTCGAGCCCAACCTGACCGGGTTCGGTGGCGCCCAAAGCTTCGTCACGGCATTCACCGACTTCCGATTCATCCAGACATTTGCCAACGTCTTCTCGGTGCTGATCATCTGGCTGCCACTGATGCTCGTTGGTATCGTCGGGCTCGCGCTGCTCGTGCACGCCAGCCCCGGCCGGTTCGGCAACGTCATGCGGTTTATCTACTACATTCCCGGTGCCCTTGCGGGCATCGCGAATCTCATGCTCTGGGTATACCTGCTCAACCCGTCCCAGTCGCCGATCGGCGGATTCTGGCACGCGCTGGGATTCGACACCATCAAGGCAGTCGTCGCTTCGCCCGGCACCCTCCCACCGATCCTCGCCGCGATGCTGTTCTTCCAGGGGATCGGAACGTGGATCGTCATCGTGAACGGCGGTCTCAACGGCATCCCCGACGAGATATTCGAGGCCGCGAGCATCGACGGCGCGAATGCCTGGCATCTCGCCTGGCGGATAAAGCTCCCGCTCATCCGGCCATGGATCGGCTACGCCGCCCTGATGAACCTCGCTTATGGCTTCCAGCTGTTCCTCGAGCCGTACCTGCTCGATCAGGTGGCTGGCGGCGCGCTGCCCGACCAATACACGCCGACCCAACTCGGTTTCTGGTTCGCGTTCTCGAACAGCAACTTTCCCGCTGCCGCAGCGATGTCGCTCGTGGTGCTGGTAATTACCCTGGCCATCGGCTTGATAATCGTGTTCCGCAGTGGCCTGTTCGGCGAGGAGGAGAAGTAATGGCTCGTGCAGCAATCGACCGTGAGGTGCACGAGGCAGTGGGCTCCAAGCACTGGACAGTGGGCCGCATCGCTCGAATCGCGACGATGTCGTTCGTCGCGGCCATCTTCGTCTTCCCGATCATCGGCTTCGTTGCAGTGGCATTCCGCAGTGCGGACGGTGTCGCGAGCGGCGGGGATGGATTCCTCGGCCTGGGCGGAGTCTCGATCCAGAACGCGATATACAGCTGGAGCCAGATCATTGGGTTCGGCGGCGCAAATAACCGTGGCGTATTCCTGCAGTGGATGGGCAACTCGCTATTCGTCTCCGTCGGCGGTGCGCTCCTGGCTGTCATCGCCGCGATCCCGGCCGGGTACGCGCTGGCGAGGCTGCGCTTCCGCTTCCGCCGCACGGTCCTGGTGATCACGCTGCTCACGATGGTGATGCCGAACACTGTGCTCGTCATCCCACTGTTCCTCGAGGTCAACGCTGTCGGCGCTGTCGGCCAGCTGTGGCCGGTTTTGGTGATCATGGGATTCTTCCCGTTCGGGGTCTACCTCTCGTACATCCACTTCATGACGACAATGCCGCACGAGCTGGTCGAGGCCGCGCGCATCGACGGGCTGGGAGAGGTGGCGATCTTCTTCCAGGTCGCCGCGCCCATCTCGCGGCAGGCGATCGCCCTGGTGACCTTCTTCTCGTTTGTCGCGAACTGGACGAACTTCTTCCTGCCTTTGGCGCTGCTCACCTCCAACTTCAACGGCAAGACCGTCTCGATCGGCATCCAGGATCTCATCGGCTCCAGCCCGCTCTTCAACCCGACGACCGCCGCCGGGCTTGACGTGAAGCTGTACATGCCGCAGTTGGCGCTGGCAACCTTCGTCACAATGTTGCCTCTGCTTGTCGTATTCATCGGGGCGCAGCGATTCCTGATGCGTGGGCAGACCGTCGGAGCAGTAAAGGGCTAGTTGGCGATGGCATTTCCCGAGCATCCTCAACCGATAGTTATTCTCACCCGCCTACGATCCCCAGCAGGAGAACTGACAGCATGTACAGGATCGCATCGGTTATCGGCCTGCCGCCCGAGAATGTGGCGGAATACGAGCGCCTGCACGCGGCAGTCTGGCCAGGCGTGCTCGCCCGGCTCAGCGCGAGCAACGTGACGAACTACTCCATCTATCGCCACGGCGACCTGCTGTCCTCCTACATGGAGTACGTGGGCGACGACCTCGAGGCGGACATGGCCGCGATCGCGGCAGACCCCACCACCCAGGATTGGTGGAAGGTGTGCGAACCCCTGCAACGTCCGCTGGCGGACCGCGCCGACGGTGAGTGGTGGAAGGAACTACCTGAGGTCTTCCACCTGTCCTGAGAGACCGGCTGTCCTGAGAGACCGGCTGTCCTGAGAGACCGGCTGTCGCGCGTGCAGCTAGTGCGAGCTGCCCTCGGTCTCGATCTCAGTGCGGTCGCCAGACCACAGCGTGTGGAACGTACCCTCGACGTCGGTGCGCTTGTAGGTGTGGGCTCCGAAGAAGTCGCGCTGGCCCTGCACGAGGGCGGCCGGCAGGCGCGGTGCGCGCAGGCCGTCGTAGTAGGCCAGCGAGCTGG
>JBDUDZ010000017.1:0-18261 GCA_040002635.1 Rhodoglobus sp. | reverse complement strand
TCTGGCGCACGGTTTCGGCGTGCAGCCAGGCTCCCTCGTCGGGCAGGTCGTCGCGCGCGACACCCGTCACGGTGGCGTAGCGCAAGTTCATCTTGGTGACAGACTCGGCGACCCGGCGGGGCTCATCCCGGTCATAGTCCGCGGGTTTGCCGGTATCAATCTGGCAGAAGTCGCAGCGTCGGGTGCACTGGCTGCCGCCGATGAGGAATGTGGCTTCGCGGTCTTCCCAGCACTCGAAGATGTTGGGGCAGCCGGCCTCCTGGCAGACGGTGTGCAGACTCTCGCCCTTGACGAGTTCCTGCAGCTTGCGATATTCCGGGCCCATCTTGGCAACCGTGCGGATCCACTCTGGCTTGCGCTCGATGGGTGTCTCGGCATTGCGCACTTCGAGGCGCAGCAGCTTGCGGCCGCCCAGGTCGTCGTGGCTCATGCCGTTGCCATCGCATCGTTGATGTGCCGCGTGACAATGGGGACTACGTCCGTCGGCGTGAGCTCGCGACCAAGCTCGCGCGAGATCGAGGTGACGCCCGCGTCGAGGATGCCGCAGGCGACGATCTTCGAATAGGCATCGAAAGAGTTGCTGCAGTTCAGTGAGAAGCCGTGCATCGTGACGCCTTCGGCGACTCGGATGCCGATGGCCGCGATCTTCTCCTGGCCGACCGGCTGGTCGTAACGCAGCCACACTCCGGATCGGCCGGGCACGCGACCAGCATCGACGCCGAGCTCGGCGAGCACCCCGATGATGATGCCCTCTAGCCGCCGCACGTAGCCGACCACGTCGATAGGTTCTGCCAGGTGCAGGATCGGGTAACCGACGAGCTGCCCCGGCCCGTGCCAGGTGATCTTGCCGCCGCGATCCACGTCAATGACGGGCGTGCCGTCGGTGGGCCGCTCAAAATCTTCAGTCCGTTTGCCGGCCGTATAGACCGAGGGATGCTCCAGCAGGAGCACGGTGTCCGGCGAGCTTCCGCTCACTACAGCACGATGGGTTGCGCGTTGAAGCTCAAGGGCTTCGACGTACGGCACGGAGTTGGCGCTTAGCCCCGCGACGACAAAGTCGATCACCAGACGAGTCTAGGTCGCTTCTCCTCCTCAGGTTCACGTCGGATAGCGCTCTCCCCGCAGGACGCGAATCGAGCCCACGAGTGTTCGACGTCGCCAACACTCGACACCATGGATTTGCACGGCGGGCACCGGATCGTGCGCAAGCTGGGTGAGGGGCAGCGCGCGGAAGTGTTCCTCGCGCATCCGCAGCGTGACGAGGGCCGCGTTGTCGCTATCAAGGTCTATCGGCCGGGGGTGAGCGACGCGTCGATTGCGACCGAGATCGAGGCGTTGTCGCGTGCTTCCGGCGAGCACTCATTGATGCTGCGGGATCTCACGACGGCCCCCGACGGGGCACCGACCCTGCTGCTTGAGCGACTTCCGGGTGGCACTCTCGCCCGCTTGCTGCGGGGACGAACCCGCCTGCACCCCGGCGAGGCAACGACAATCCTCGCCCCACTCGCACTCGCGCTGCGGCGCCTGCACCTGGCCGGGGTCGTCCACGGCGCTGTGCGCCAAGACGCGGTGTTGTTCGACCACGTCGGTGCGCCGGTGCTTGCCTGTTTTGGCAACGCCGCCCTCATCGCGCCCGGCCAGCCGCCGGCATCGCTCGATGCCGAGGCAGGGGTTGGCATCGACCTGCACGCCTTCGCGAATCTCGCCGGGGCGGTTCTTGCCGCCGTGGACGGTCCTGCTGCGCGCGATCTCGCAGACTGGGTGGTGGCGAGTCCAGTGCCGTCGACCGATCCGTGGCTCGATCAGCTCGCCGATCGCCTCTTCAATCTCGGGTTGCCGCAACCTGTCGACTTCACCTCTGACCCCGCTCCGGCCCCTGTTCCACTGGTTCCCGCCCGGCTTGTCAGGGGCGCCCCCGTCGCGCCGCACGAGCCTCCGTCACCCACATTCCCGCCCTGGGTGGCGCGGCTCATTCCTCACGATGCAGCGGAGGTGATCGAACGGCTCCGCGGCAGTCTGCGCGTTGTCCGGAAGCGGGTGTGGGTTGTGGCCGGCGCAGTCGTTGTGGCGTTCGCTGCGGCGCTCGTGCTCGTGCCGCAGGGAGGTTCAGCTGCGACACCGCAGCCGTCGGCATCCGCATCGGTCGCGCCCGTGATCGACGATGGGCCAGTCACGGGTGACGACCCGGTTGTCGCACTCGTTGCGCTGTTACAGGCACGAGAGCGCTGCATCCGCGAGCTTTCGGTGCTGTGCCTCGACTCGGTCGGCCAAACAGGCTCGGCGGCGCTGGCGGCCGATGAGGCTCTCATCAGGTCGTTGCAGGCCGGAGGGGAGTCTCCGCAGCCGCTCACTGTCCAGGCGGCTCAGGTGACGATCGACGAGCGGCTCGGAGGTTCGGTGATTCTCGACCTGGATGCCGGAGACACCGAACCGGCCTCGATCCTTCTTATGAAAGGCGAGGCCGGTTGGCGGATTCGGGACTATCTACAGCAGTAGCTGTACCAGCTGGAGTCAGATCCCGAGCTTGCCGGCGAAGTCGCCGGATTCGAGACGTTCCTTCACTGCCACGAGGAAGCGGGCCGCGTCGGCACCGTCAACAATGCGGTGGTCGTAACTCAGGGCAAGGTACACGGTCGACCGAATCGCTATCGCATCTCCGCCGGCGTCGCTTACCACGACAGGCTTCTTGGTAACGATGCCAGTGCCGAGGATCGCAGACTGAGGCAGGAACACGATGGGCGTGTCGAACAGCGCGCCGCGCGATCCCGTATTCGTAACGGTGAAGGTGCCGCCAGCAAGTTCGTCGGGCTTGAGCTTGTTATCGCGGGTGCGCTCGGCGAGGTCGGCTATCTGCGTGGCGAAGCCGGCGAGGTCGAGCGCAGCGGCATCACGAATGACTGGCGTGAGCAGCCCGCGCTCGGTGTCGACCGCGATTGCGATGTTCTCTTGCCCCGGGTAGACGATGTTGTCGCCGTCGATCGTGGCATTGATTATCGGGTACGCGGTGAGCGCCTCGGCGGCGGCGAGAGTGAAGAACGGCAGGAATGACAGCTTCACACCGGTCTTCGCCTGGAAGTCGGCCTTGACCTTGTCGCGGAATGCGGCGACCAGCGTGACGTCGACCTCGACCACCGTTGTCAGTTGCGCAGACGACTGCATCGAGATGACAGCCCGCTCGGCAATTACTTTACGAAGGCGCGACATGGGCACTGAAGTTCCTCGCAGGGCAGAGACGCCGAGGTCTTTAGCGGCTGCCGGAACCGGTGCGGGCGCTGTGGCGGGTGCAACTGTCGCCGATCCTGCGGCGAGCACATCCTGCTTGCGGATGCGCCCCCCCACCCCGGTGCCCGTGACGCTCGCGAGGTCGACACCCGATTCGTGGGCAAGTTTGCGCACAAGCGGGGTGACGTAGCCGGCGGCCGCGTCGGCGGCCGACGCAGCGGGAGCCGGCACGGAGGCGGGCGGAGCAGTGACGGCCGGGGGTGCCGGCGGAGCGACGGGAACGGGAGCCGAGTCGACGGGAGCTGACACGGCGGGAGTCGGGTCGACGGGAGCTGACACGGCGGGTGTCGGGTCGACGGGAGTCGAGGCGAGCGGGGCCGGGGGAGCGACTTCTGCGGCGGGCTCGGCGGCGGCCGCCGGTGCTTCCGGACTCTGCTCCGGTGCCGCAGCGGCCTCAGGAGCCGGGCTTGCCGACTCTGGCTCGGCGGCGGGCGCTTCGGGCGCCGTCGCCTCCGCAGCCGGAGCGACAGGTGCCTCTGGCGCACCAGAGCCGTCGCCGATAGTGACGAGGGCTGTGCCGACCTCTACCGTCTCATCCTCGGCAACGAGAATCGCCTCGATCACGCCAGCCACAGGCGACGGGATCTCGGTGTCGACCTTGTCAGTCGACACTTCCAGCAGTGGTTCGTCGACCTCAACCCGGTCGCCGACCTTCTTCAGCCAGCGGGTGACCGTTCCCTCAGTGACACTCTCTCCGAGTGCCGGAAGGTTGACGGATTCGCTCATCAGTGATGCTCCTTAGTAACGCTTCTGAATTAACAGCTTAGTAACCGGCGGCGGGTGCCCGGCGGTTTACATCGCATGGAGTGGCTTGCCCGCGAGCGCGAGGAATGCCTCTCCGAGTGCTTCGTTCTGGGTGGGGTGCGCATGGATGAGCGGCGCGATGTCTTCGGGGTAGGCCTCCCAGTTGACGGCAAGCTGCGCTTCACCGATGAGTTCGCCCACGCGCGCACCGATCATGTGCACACCGACGACCGGGCCGTCGTTCACTCGAACTACCTTCACAGAGCCGGAGGTACCGATTATGTGGCTCTTGCCGTTGCCGGCGAGGTTGTAGTCGTACGACGAGATATTGTCCGTGCCGTACTTCTCCGCAGCCTTCGCCTCCGAGAGGCCAACCGAGGCGACCTCCGGGTCACTGTAGGTGACCTTGGGGATGTTGATGTCCTCAATCACGACGGGTTTCAGTCCCGCGATTTCCTCGGCCACGAAGATTCCCTGCTGGAATCCGCGGTGTGCAAGCTGCAGACCGGGAACGATGTCGCCCACGGCGTACACCCCGGGGATGTTTGTGGCCAGGCGTTCGTTAGTAATGACGAAGCCACGATCGATCGTGACGCCCACCTCTTCGAATCCGAGATTGCTCGTCGCGGCCCCACGCCCGACGGCGACCAGTAGCAACTCGCCCTCGAAGGTCTGGCCATCTTCGAGGGTCACGACGACGCCCGAGTCGTTCTGCGTTACCGACTGGAAGCGCACGCCAAGGCTGAATGCGATACCCCGCTTGCGGAAGGCCCGCTCGAACTGCTTGCTGATTGCCTCGTCTTCGTTGGGCACGAGATGCGGGAGCGCCTCGACGATTTGCACGTCGACGCCCCAGCTCTTCCAGACGCTCGAGAATTCGACGCCGATGACCCCGCCGCCGAGCACAATCACTTTTTTCGGCACGAAGTCGAGTTCCAGCGCCTGCTCAGAGGTGATTACTCGCCCGCCGATCTCGAGACCCGGCAGTGAACGGGAGTAGGAGCCGGTGGCCAGCACGACGTTCTTGCCCGTGATGAGGTCATCGCCGACCTGCACGGAGGTGGGGGAGACCAGGCGGCCTTCGCCCTCGATGGTCGTAATGCCGCGGGCCTTGATCAAACCTTGGAGGCCCTTGTATTTGCTTGACACGACCTCTTGGCGATAGGCGGTAACCGCGGCGATATCGATGCCGCCATAGGTGGAGGTGACGCCATACTTGGCCGACTCGCGCGTGACATCCGCTACCTCTGCCGAATGCAACAAGGCTTTAGTCGGGATGCAGCCGACGTGAAGGCAGGTGCCGCCGACTTTGTTCTTCTCAATGAGGCCAACTGTCATGCCGAGCTGGCTCGCGCGCAGTGCAGCCGCATAGCCTCCGCTACCGCCGCCAAGAACAACAAGGTCAAAATTCTGCTCAGACAATCCCAGCAACTCCTCTGTAAGGATGGTGCACCGGCACGCCAGTGGGTGTGGTGGGCGGCCGGATTCGGGGCGGAAGAACCCGCCTGAAAAACCTTACTACGGTCGAGAAAATTCCTCGGCCAGCTCGATCAGCGCACGCACTGTCGCTCCGGTCGGCCCCTTGCCGGTGAATCCCCACCCAGCGCCCGAGTTATTGGCGATCCCGGCGATATCCAGGTGCGCCCAAGGAATAGGGCGTTTCTCTTCGCCTTCGCCGGTGCTTCCCACGAAGTCACGCAGGAATGCGGCGGCGATCAGCATTCCGCCAGCGGTATTGCCGGGCTTGATGTTTGCGATGTCCGCAATATCTGATGCCAACAGCGGGCGAAGCTCGTCCGGAATCGGCATGTGCCACAGCGTCTCGCCCACCCGATCGCCTGCGGCAACCACTCGCCTGACAAGTTCCGTATCGCCCATCGCGCCGACGTAACGGGTGCCCATCGCGACGGATGCCGCGCCGGTGAGGGTAGCGACGTCGATGATTGCATCCGGCGCCTCCTCGCTTGCCGCCACGAGCCCGTCGGCCAGAACCAGCCGTCCCTCGGCGTCTGTGTTGAGCACTTCCACTGTCTTTCCCCCGCGGATGGTGATGACGTCGTTTGGGCGCAGGGCAGATCCAGAAGGAAGGTTCTCGGCGATGCACAGCCACGCGGTAAGCCGCACGGGCTGTTGCAATTTCGCGGCGGCGAGAACGACAGCCAGCACGGTTGCGGCGCCCGCCATGTCGTACTTCATCCCGATCATCGACGCGGGTGGCTTAAGCGACAGACCACCCGAGTCGAAGGTGATTCCCTTGCCGACGAGGGCCAGATGCGATTTCGCCCCGGCCGGCGAGTAGGCAACCTTGACAAGTCGTGGGCCACGAGTGGAACCCTGGCCCACGGCGATGATGCCGCCGTAGCCCCCCGCTGTCAGCTCCTTCTCGGCGAGGACCGTGACTGTGACGTCGGTCGACTTCGCGAGCTTCTGGGCGGCAGCGGCAAACGTCTCGGGATACAGGTGGGAGGGCGGAGTGTTCACGAGGTCGCGCACGGTATTCATTGCGTCGGCGATGATTGTCGCCCGCGGCGCGAGGCCTACGGTCGTGTTGGAGGTTGCGACGATGATGTCGGTGGCAGGCAACTTCGTCGCATCCAGGGTGCTCGAGCGGTGCGCGGTAAACGAATAGGCGCCGAGGGCTGCTCCCTCGAGCACGGCCAGCACTTCCTCATCAGATTCGGCCGGTAAAGCGATGACCAACGACGTGATGCCCAGCAACTGGCGGGCTATTGAGCCGGCGGCGTAGCGCAGGCTCTTGGCGTTGACCTCGCCGGTGCCGAGACCCACAAGGGCGACGCTCGTGGCAGCACTTACTGTCGCGGGCAGCCTGCGTACCTCGTCCTGGGCGCCGCTGACCCCTATCGATTCGAGGGCGAGCTGCAGTGGTGCGAGGGCGGGGTTGTCGCTGGCGAGCTGTGGTCCGTTTTCGGTCTTGCGAACACCCAGCACGAGCACGTCCGCGACGATATTGAGTGCTGGCTCTGCGGATGTCGAAAGAGTGGGCGCGGTCATCCAGCCAGCATATTCCGGGGCGGTCGTGCCTGTTCGCTCAGGGCATCACCCCGGCGGCGCCGAACTCGCTGCTGGCGAAGTATCGCCAGATTAGAGTTGAGCTATGCGTAACCCGGACGGTCTGTACGAGCTCTCGGACAACGTCATCGACGTTCCGGAGGGGCTGCAGCTTGTCGCCGGTTTGACGGGATTCGCGGATGCCGGTGGCGCAGTAACCCAGCTGGGCCAGTACCTCCTCGACACCCTCGACTGCGAAGTGCTCGCCACGTTCGATGCGGACGAACTGCTCGACTACCGGGCGCGTCGTCCGATCATCGAGTTCGATCAGGACCACGTGAGCGACTACCGTCCCGCAAAGCTCAACCTGTATTTGGCAAAGGACGAGCTCGCTCAACCGTTCCTCTTGTTGACCGGTTACGAACCCGACTTTCAGTGGGAACGTTTCGCCGCTGCAGTGCTGCAACTCATCGACATGTTCAAGGTCAAAGGCACGACTTGGGTGCACGCCATTCCCATGCCCGTGCCGCACACACGTCCGCTCAGGGTGACAGTCAGCGGCAACCGTGCAGACCTTATCGAGTCGATGTCTGCCTGGCGCCCACACACCCAGGCGCCCGCCACCGCGTTGCACCTCATTGAGTTCCGCCTGCTCGAGCTTGGCCTTCCGATCACGGGGTTTGTGCTGTTGATCCCGCACTACCTGGCAGATACCGAGTTCCCGCTCGCCGCGGTGTCCGCGTTGGACAGCCTGAGCGTGGCGACCGGGCTGATCTTCCCGACAGATCGCCTGCGCGAAGAGGGCCGTGACTTTATCGCGAAGATCGACGGTCAGCTCGAGAGCAACCACGAGCTCGCCAAGCTTGTCGCGACCCTCGAGGAGCGCCACGACAGCTACATGCTCGACAACCCACTGCGTTCGCCACTGACCGACATCGACGGAGAACTGCCAAGCGCGGATGAGCTGGCTGCAGAGCTTCAAAAGTTCCTGGCCACCCAGCGCGACGATCCGACCGATTAGACCGGCTTTGGTCTGCCGGGTTAGCCGGGCCACGTGCCGGGCCGTCGGCAGGCGCACAGCGCGGTCGCGGCTAGCATTGCTTCGATGAATTCTCGCCGCGCCTGGGTGATGCTGACCGTGGGAATTGTGGCCTACATCGTGTCAGTAATGCAGCGCACCTCTCTAAGTGTCGCTGCTGTGCAGGCGACCGACAGGTTCGGGATTACTGCCGCGGCTCTCTCGACGCTTGCCGTCGCCCAGCTCGCCGTATACGCGGCAATGCAGGTTCCGGCAGGACTGCTGCTCGACCGATTCGGGCCGCGCAGGATGCTTGCCGCGGGGGCGGTTGTCATGGTCATCGGCCAGGTGCTCCTCGCACTTTCTCCGAGCCTGGGGGGTGCGGTTGTGGGGCGAGTCCTGGTGGGTGCGGGTGACGCGGCAACGTTCATCTCCGTGTTGCGTGTGGCAGGGATGTGGTTCTCCCGGTCGCGGCTGCCGCTTCTGACCCAGATCATTGGCGTGGTGGGCGCCGGTGGCCAGATCCTGTCTGCGTTCCCTCTATTCGCGCTGCTGCATACTGCGGGCTGGGCTCCGGCCTACTTGTCGGCGGCGGGGCTCTCGGTGTTCTCCGCCACTCTCGTGCTGCTCACCCTGCGATCCGGACCAGCGGATGCCGGCAACGAGGCCATCTCGATTCGTGAGACCATCGCGCTCGCCCGCGATGCTGTCTCGCGCCCAGGTACTCAACTGGGGTTTTGGTCACATTTTGTTTCCGCGGGACCAGGCAACATGTTTGCGCTGCTGTGGGGGTTCCCATTCCTTTCGGTGGGGCTCGGTTACGGACCGGGGCTCGCGGCGGTCATCCTCACCCTCAACGTCGCGACGAGTGCGGTGGTCGGGCCGGCAATCGGCACTCTCACCAGCAGGTTCCCCCTTCGGCGCAGCGCGGTGGTGATCGCCGTCGTGCTGGCGATGGGAGTGGCTTGGGGCCTCGTGCTCGGCTGGCCAGGCATCCCCCCGCTGCCTCTGGTTGTCGTGCTTGTCGTGGTGATCTCTGCGGGAGGCAGCGCCTCACTTATCGGCCTGGATTTCGCCCGCACGTTCAATGAGCGCCGTGCTCACGGCACGGTTTCCGGTTTTGCGAACGTCGGGGGATTCACTGCGGCGTTTACGATGATGTTCCTCATCGGCCTTGCACTCGACGCCCTCGATCGAATTCACGGTGGCCACGGCGAGCCCAGCCAGCTCTATTCATTTGAGTCATTCCGAGTCGCGTTCCTTCTTCAATACCTCGTCGTGGGTATCGGGATCGTCTTTTTGCTTCGTGCCCGCCGGGCAACCAGAGCGCGCATGCTCGAGGAGGAGGGAATAGAGGTCCCTCCACTCTGGGTTGCACTAGTGAAGGCGTGGCGGCGCACCACAAGGTAGGTGCAGTTGGGCGCCTGTCAAGCGGCTCTCGTGAATCGTGTAATAATTACGTACGAGACCCGGTCTTGTTCACGGCTCCGAGACGCTGCTACAGCGCGACGGCCAAGGACTTGACAAGGGTCTTAGTGCTGTCGAAAAACAGCCCAGACCCCCGAAAGGTGTTCGAATGGCAACCCGAACCACGGCGCCCGCAGCAGGCGCCACGGCGCCAGCGGCGACCAAGACCGCCCCCGTGAGCAAAAAACCTGCCACGTCCAAGACCGTACCGAGCACGACCGCAGCGAGCAAGACCAAGGAAGCACCAGCAAAGATGGCAGTAGCAACCAAGAAGGCATCGGATGACCTCATTGACGAGTCGCTGACGGCGCCAGCCAAGCGTGGCGCAAAGACGACTGCTGCAAAAGCAGCAGCCGCTAAGGCCCCCGCGTCCAAGGGTGCCGCAACGAAGTCGACATCTAAGGCACCGGCCAAGCGCGGCGCGGCTGCGGGTTCCGACGACGACGCTATCGACGACGATGGTGTAGACGAGCCCGCCGAGATCGAAGAGATCGATGAAGAAGAGATCGTCGCCGTCGTCGCAGTCGTAGAGGTCGAGGGTGACTCCGACGCAGACGATGCGAAGGACGATGACGATGATGACGACGACGAGAAGTCCTCAAGCAAAGACGAAGAGCTGCCCACCGGTGCCCTCGTGCTCTCCCTGGTCGACGATGAGGACGAAGTTCCTGTCTACTCGAGTGCCATCACGGGGGCCACGGCCGATCCCGTCAAGGACTATCTGAAGCAGATCGGAAAGGTCGCGCTGCTCAATGCAGCCGAAGAAGTCGAACTCGCAATGCGTATCGAGGCTGGCCTGTTCGCTGAAGACAAGCTGGCAAACATGTCTGCCGCCGAGCTGCGGAGCCCGCTCGGCCGCGAGTTGCAGTGGGTCGCCAAAGACGGTCAACGCGCCAAGAGCCACCTGCTCGGGGCAAACCTGCGTCTTGTCGTGTCACTCGCGAAGCGTTACACCGGTCGAGGCATGCAGTTCCTTGACCTGATCCAGGAGGGCAACCTGGGCCTTATTCGCGCGGTCGAAAAGTTCGACTACACGAAGGGCTTCAAGTTCTCCACCTACGCCACGTGGTGGATCCGACAGGCGATCACCCGCGCAATGGCAGACCAGGCCCGCACAATCCGCATCCCGGTGCACATGGTCGAAGTAATCAACAAGCTTGCGCGGGTGCAGCGTCAGATGCTGCAGGATCTGGGCCGCGAACCTACTCCGGAAGAGCTGAGCCGCGAGCTCGACATGACCCCGGAGAAGGTCATCGAGGTGCAGAAGTACGGGCGCGAGCCGATCTCGCTGCACACGCCACTCGGCGAGGATGGCGATAGCGAGTTCGGTGACCTCATTGAAGACACCGAGGCCGTCGTTCCCGCTGACGCAGTCGGATTCACCATGCTGCAGAAGCAACTCGAGAGCCTGCTTGATTCGCTTTCTGAGCGTGAAGCCGGCGTAATCCGTATGCGCTTTGGGCTCGGCGACGGCATGCCCAAGACACTCGACCAGATTGGCGACACGTTTGGCGTGACGCGTGAGCGGATTCGCCAGATCGAATCCAAGACGATGGCAAAATTGCGTCATCCGTCGAGGTCACAGTCGCTGCGCGACTACCTTGAGTAAAGCTCCTCAGAGGGCTGTAGTCACCGGCATACGATTCGTCGTACCGATATTGCTCGGTCGCGCCATTCGATTTTTCGCGCGCGCTCGTGGCGGCGGATCTGCTTTCCCCGGGCTTGTCGCGCAAAAGTTGATGCCTCGGTTCATAGAGAACTCGATGGCGCAGCTACCGCACGGCGTGCTTATCGTGCTCGGGTCCAACGGCAAGTCGACGACCACGAACATTCTCACCGCCATAGTGCGCGAACACGGCCTGTCGGTGTTCACGAACCCCACGGGTGCCAATCTTCCGCAGGGTATCGCCTCGGCGCTGCTCTCGGAGGTGACCCTCACCGGTCGCCTTAAGCGTGAGATTGGTGTAATCGAAGTGGATGAGGCGTTTGGCGAGATCCTCTGCCGCGAACTGCACCCGACCGCGGCCGTCATCCTGAACTTGCAAATCGACCAGATCTACCGCTTCTACGAACCCGAACGGGTCGCGGCCATGTTCAGCCGCATTCTCGGCTACGTGTCGGAGCGGGTAGTGCTTAACCGCGATGACAACTTCCTGCTGAGCCTGTCTCGCGAGGTTGAAGCCGAGAACCGCCTCGAACTCTCGTTCTTTGGCGCGAGTCAGTCGGTGTTGGATGCGGCGCCCCACGGGCAGGTGCTCGCCAGGGACTACGGCAACGAGGGCTCTACTGCGGCTGCACCGAAGTCATCCGTGTACGCGGAGGTGGTCGCTCTCAACGGCAACGATGCGGTGCTCAGGATTGGCGACATTGATCACGCCGTGCGCCTGCCGGTGCGGGGACTGCACTACGCCGTTGATACCGCTGGCGCGCTGGCGATCGCCGCTGGCGCACTCGGCGATCGCTTTGACCTCGACGTGGCAATTCGCGCCGTGGAAGGCGCGAAGACTGTCTACGGTCGCGGCGAGGTTCTGCGTGACGGCGACGTTGACATGGAGATCCTGCTGCTGAAAAACCTTGCGAGCTTGCAGCTGAACCTCGACTACCTCGATCACACCCCGGATTCGGTTCTGTTCGCACTCGATGCCGATAGCCGTGATCCGTCGTGGCTATATGCCGCTGACCTGTCTCGGTTGAAATATGTTGACGTTGTCTCCGGGCCAAAGGCGGCGTTTCTCGCGCTTCGCCTTGCCTACGAAGGGATCCCTTTCGGGGTTATCGAGCCGGATATCGTCAAAGCTCTCGGACTCCTCCGCAATACTCCGCGCCCGGCGAGTGGGATCCGTACGCTGATTCTTGACTACGACCAGATGATTCTTACCCGGCGACACCTGGGCTATCGCGATCTCGAGGCTGGGGCGGCATGAGCGCGGTCGTGACGATCCTCGAGCTGTATCCCGAGCATCTCGCCATCAATGGCGATATGGGTAATGTGCGAGTTCTCCGTCGTCGTCTCGAACTCGCTGGCCACGCGGTGCAGGTGTTGGGCCACGCGCCGGGTGACACAATCCCGGGCGGTATCGACCTGATCGCTATAGGTTCGGGGCCGGTGTCGGCGCTGAGAGCAATCGCCGCTGACATCGGTTCACTCGGCACGGGCATCCGCACGCTGGTGGATGACGGTGTTCCGTTGCTCGCCGTGGGCGGCGGCTTCCACGTGCTTGGTCAGGAGCTTGTGCTGGGTGACGGAGAGATGCGCGGCGCAGGCGTCTTCGATATGGTGACGGATGCGACTGCACCCCGAGTCGTCACCGGCGCGTTTATCGTTGACACGGCGCTCGGTCGGCTTATCGGAATCGAGAACCACGGCGCCACGATCACTCTCGCCGACGGGCAGGCCGCTTTTGGGGTCGCAGTGACGGGTCGGGGAAACGGCGATGGCGCTGAAGGCGCCTCGCGGGCAAATGCGATGGGTACCCACCTGCACGGCCCAGTGCTCGCAATGAATCCGGTGCTCGCCGACCATCTCATCGGCCGCGCTCTCACGCGCCGCGGGCTTAGCTACCAGAAGGTTGCTGAGCATGAGCGACTAGATGCACTCGCTCTCGAGACCCGCGTGCTGCTGGCACCCGATTCCGCGCTCGAGCGAGGCGCAACCCGGTGACGCTCGGGCCCGGTCCGATGCGGCTGGCGGAGATCGACCTCGACGCTCTGGCGAGCAACGTCGCCGCCATTGCCGCGAACGGCTTGCCGGTCATGGCGATGGTCGGTGGCGATGCACTTGGGCACGGCCTGGTGCCTGTGGCACGTGCTGCAGTAGCTGCAGGCGCAGAAGTTCTGGCAGTTCCCGACCTGGATGAGGCCGCAACATTGCGCTCCGCCGGCGTAGCTGCACCCATTGTGACCTGGCTGCACGTCAGCGGCGAGATGACGCGGGCAGCCGCGCTTGGCGTAGTGCCGGCGATAACCTCGCTCGCGCAGTTTGATGAAGCCGCTGACGCGGGTGTCGCAGAGGTGCATCTGGTGCCGGGGATCGGAAGCGGCATGAGCGGTATCCCCGCAGCAGAGTGGGACGAGATCTGCAGCAGGTCATCCGCTGGCCCGAAGATAACTGGAATCATGGCCTCGGTCGTCGGCGAGGGAGACGCTGCGCTGCGCCTGCACGCCGCCGTCGCGGCAGCAGAAGCGGCGGGCCTGGCGCTTCGCCGGCACACGGTCGACTTCGAGCCCGGCGACGATACCGCCGGACAAGACATACTTCGAGTCTCGGCGACCCTGTATGGCCTGAGCTCGCGCCCGGGTGCTGGGGTGCCGGCCGGACTCACGCCCGTAATGACGGTGAGCGGGCAGGTGATGAACCTCAAGCGCGTGCCTGCCGGCGTCGGGGTTTCGTACGGGTACCGCTACCGGACGAGCAAGGCGAGCACCCTTGCTATGGTGCCGCTGGGCTACGCGGACGGTGTTGACCGGGCGGCGGGAAATCGGGTAGCCGTGCAACTGGGAGGCCGTCGATTTGAGATTGTGGGCCGAGTTGCGATGGATGCCTTCATGCTCGATATCGGCGAGCTGCCGGTGGACATCGGCGACCGTGCAGTGCTGTTCGGCGACCCACGATCGGGCGTCGCGGGTGCTCACGACTGGGCGGCCGCGCTCCAGACCACCTCGGCAGAGATTGCGGCGCGAATCGGGCCGCGGGTGGAACGGAGCTATCGATGACCGGCATGCGTGTTGCCACGGTCGATCGTGGTGCCTTACGGCACAACATTGGCGTTCTCTCCCAGCGCGTCGCCCCGGCGGCGCTCATGGTGATAGTTAAGGCGGACGCCTACGGCCACGGGGCCGTCGAAGTCGCACGGGTTGCCGTTGAGTGCGGCATCCGGCATCTCGGCGCCCTTGATCTCGGCACGGGGTTGAGGCTTCGTGAGGCAGGCATTCCCAGGGACGTGGTTGTTCTTGCCTGGCATTTCGGACCAGACGAAGTGTTCGGAGAGGCGATTGTCGCGGGGGTCAGCCTCGGCGTGTCTCAGCTGTCTGAGTTGGACCGTATAGAGAAGTCGAATGTCGACGTCGAAGCCTTCGTCCACCTGAAGATCGACACCGGACTGCGGCGCAACGGTGCGACGGCCGAAGACTGGCCGGGCCTTGTGCAGCGCGCTCTCGACCTGCAGGCACGAGGCATCGTGCGAATCATCGGGGTATGGACGCACATTGCTGAGGCGTCGGAGGAAGAAGATACCGAAGCCGTCAGGCGATTCGACGCCGCGATAGCTGTGGCCGAGGCCCTTGGAGCCAGGTTCGAGTTGCGTCATCTGGCGGCGAGTTCGGCCGGTTTCCGGCGCGACGACGTAAGATTTGACCTGGTGAGAATGGGCGGGCACGTCTGGGGTATCCCGTCGTTTGATGGGATTACCGCCAGCGAGATGGGTCTACGGCCGGTAATGACGCTCAGCGCCACGATCACAGCCATCGAACCGATCGAACTGGCCAGCGGAGAACAGGCGCAACTCGCCGAAGTGCCGCTCGGTTTTGTGGACGGCATACCGAGAAACGTCGCAGGTGCGGTGTCTGTTGCCGTGAATGGCAAGCGCTACCCGATTGACCGCGAAATCGGGCACAGCTCTTTTCTACTCGAAGTCGATGAGGGCGTGCGGGTAGGGGATTCGGCCGGTCTCTTCGGCTCGGGGGATCACGGCGAGCAAACAGTGCGTGAATGGGGCGACCTGACCGACACCCTTGGCGACGAAATCGTGGCCAGGCTGGGGAGCCGTATAGATCGAATCTACGTCGACAGGGATTGACGTAGATTCAGCCGCGCACGCCGCTATTCGGCGGTCGACGTCTCCAGAAGGCGAGCCGACTCGTCGTGCCAGTTGAGCGCTGTCGGAAACAACTTCTCTTTGAACTGGTTGCCGTGATGCGCGCAGAACAGCAGGTCTCCGCTGTTGAGGGTTACCCGGATGTAGGCCTGAGCGCCACAGGAGTCGCAGCGATCGATGGCCGAGAGGGTGTAGTCCAGCGCGTCGATGGGGCTGTCCTCGGTGGTGATCTGAGACATATGGGGCTCCATTCGGGTCTGCGGGGAACTGTGTAGTCAATACAAGCACGGCGCAGTTGAAGATGAGAGCCGATTACCGGGTATTTCGCTGAACGCGTACCCACGAGCGTCGACGGGGCAAGAATGTGAACTCGGCTACGCTCGATAGCGTGAATTCTGCAGACGATGTAGCGGCGGCGCGGAAGACCCATTTTCTTCAGTCACCGGCTTGGGCGCGGTTCCAGCAGGGCATGGGGCGCACAGTCATCCAGAATTCGGGCGAAGGGTGGTCGTATCAAGCCTTCGTTGAGACGGGGAAGATGAACACGCGGCTTTACGCGCCGTACGGTCCGGTCGTCGATGGGCCGGTCGCGTTGAAGTCTGCGTTGGATTCGCTCGTCGCCGAGGCACGACGCCTTGGCGCGACATTTGTGCGCGTCGAGCCGATCGAAAGGATCGAGCCCGCGGTGCTCCGTTCCCTCGGCTTGCGTCACGTGCACCGCGTGCAACCGGAACTGACGTGGAGAGTTGATCTGGAGGCCGGGGCGGCGGCAGTGCTCTCTGGCATGACGAAGACCAGTCGAAACCTCTACAACACCCACGAGAAGAAGGGGCTCTCGATTCGCCGCAGCCAAGACCCGGCTGACATCGAGATTCTCATCCGTCTTCTCACGCAGGTCGCTTCGCGCACAAAGATGACGCCCCATTCGGCCGAGTATCTGCGTGGCCAGGCGCGAACGCTGCTGCCCGGCGGCGATGCCGCCCTCTACGTAGTCGAGAGCGATGGGGTGGGGGTCGCGGTGTCGCTCGTCTACGACGACGCCGCTCGCCGTTACTACGGTCACGCTGCCTCGGATTACGAGTTCCGGTCGGTGCATCCTGGCAACGCACTCGTCGTGCGAATGCTGCTTGACGCTGTCGAGCGAGGCCAGGTCGAGTTCGACTTCTGCGGAATAGCGCCCGAAAACGAGCCGAAGCATCCCTGGGCCGGCTTCACCAGGTTCAAAAAGTCTTTTGGTGGCTATGAGTACCCGTATTCGGGAACGTGGGAGTTGCCGGTGAACCGGCTCGGCTACCTCGCGTATTCGCTCATGCGTCGGGTGCGCGGCTAGCCCGAGGCGAGTGTCGGGCCCCGGTCGATGCCCCGGTGGAACGTAGTGTGGACATCGAGCTGCGGCTCACTGATCCAGGGAGCAAGTAATGTCCAGCGCTGACTACTCGGCACGTCACCTATCGGTGCTCGAGGGGCTCGAGGCCGTTCGCAAACGCCCGGGAATGTACATCGGCTCCACCGATTCGCGCGGTCTCATGCATTGCCTCTGGGAGATCATCGATAACTCGGTCGACGAGGCGCTTGGTGGGCACGGCTCGGTAATCGGCGTCATCCTGCACGCTGACGACAGCGTCGAGGTGCGCGACAGTGCCCGCGGCATCCCTGTCGACATCGAACCGAAAACAGGTCTCTCCGGCGTCGAAGTTGTCTTCACCAAACTGCATGCCGGCGGCAAATTCGGATCCGGATCGTACGCGGCGTCTGGCGGCCTGCACGGTGTCGGTGCATCAGTGGTTAATGCGCTCTCGGAGCGACTCGATGTCGAGGTAGACCGCGACGGCAAGACCTGGGCCATGTCGTTCCGCCGCGGCGAACCGGGAGTATTCGATGACCGCGGCGGCGAGAAGACTCCGGATGCCCCGTTCGTGCCCTACGTATCCAACAGCGAGTTGCGCGTAGTTGGCAAGGTCGGCAAGAACGTCACAGGCACGAGAATCCGGTACTGGGCCGACAGCCAGATATTCACAAAGGGTGCCACCTTCCAGACCGAAGAATTGCTTGATCGCTTGCGCCAGACCGCGTTCCTGGTGCCGAACCTCACGCTTGATCTCAGCGATGACCGACCTGCCGAGGCGCTGCACGAGATATTCCACTTCGACGGTGGCATTTCAGAATTCGTCGACCATCTTGCTCCCGACAACGCGCTGACCGACACCTGGCGGATGACCGGCTCCGGCACCTTCACCGAAACAGTGCCCGTGCTGCAGCCGACGGGTGCAATGGTTCCCACCGAACTCACTCGGGACTGCGATGTTGACATCGCTCTGCGCTGGGGCACCGGCTACGACACAGTCTTCAAGAGCTTCGTCAACATCATCGCGACGCCCAAGGGCGGCACCCACCAGGCCGGGTTCGAGCAGGGAATGATGAAGTTCTTGCGCGCCCAGGTGGAGGCGAATGCCCGCCGCCTCAAGGTGGGAAGCGACAAGCTGGAGAAGGACGACATCCTCGCCGGGCTCACCGCGGTGCTCACCGTCCGCCTGCCCGAGCCGCAGTTCGAGGGGCAGACCAAGGAAGTTCTCGGCACGCCTGCCGTGCGCACAATTGTGGCGAATGTCATCGCGAAGACGATGGGCGAGCGGTTCGCGTCATCCAAGCGCGATGACAAGGCGCAGTCGGCGCTCGTGCTCGACAAGATCGTCGCGGAGATGAAGTCTCGTATTTCTGCCCGCGCCCACAAGGAGACGCAACGTCGCAAGAACGCATTAGAGAGCTCGTCTCTGCCGGCCAAACTCGTCGACTGCCGCTCGAACGATGTAGCGAACAGCGAGCTGTTCATCGTGGAGGGCGACTCGGCTCTCGGCACCGCGAAGCTCGCCCGCGACAGCGAGTACCAGGCGCTGCTGCCGATCCGCGGCAAGATCCTCAACGTGCAGA
>JBDUDZ010000016.1:0-18313 GCA_040002635.1 Rhodoglobus sp. | reverse complement strand
CACGCCCCCAAGACCCTCGACGCGTACTCAGCAGACCGCGCCAAGCTCGCCGTGCTGAAAGCGCCGGTCAAGTTCGCTTTCACCTCGTCAGGCATCGACCTCGAGTATCGCCGCGACCAGAAGGTCGAATACCTGCTCGGCATGGTCGGTCACCTCCTCAAGCGGGTAGAAGCGCTCGAGGCGGAGGCCGCAGTCTCGGCGAGCGCCCCGACGAAGCGCGCGGCGAAAGCAGCACCAACGGCCCTCGACTAGCTAGCCGCCAGCAAACGGGGGCAGCACATCCACGCGGGCGCCGAGCGCTCGGGCGTCATCCCGCGACACCACCCCGTCGACGAGAAATGATCCGGATGCCAGCACCCGCGTCATCGCGTCGCCGTAGCGCTCCACGAGCACCGACTTGAGCTGCCCGACAGTGGACACAGCGGGCAACAGTTCCTCGTCGCGCCCGGCGGCCTCTGCCGCCGCCGCGAAGTAGCGCACGAGCACAGTCGCAACCGCCTCAGCCACCGATCGCGCCCATGCTGCGCACGGGGCGTTGGAAGCCGGGAAGCGACATCCCATGCCCGGCCTGCTTGCCCCACATTGCTGCGCGCCACCAGTCGGCGATCGTCACGTCGTCGGAGCCCGAGCGCAGCAGCGCGCGCAGGTCGGTCTCGTCGTCGCCGAACAGGCAGGAGCGCACCGTGCCCTCAGCCGTGACACGCGTTCGGTCGCAGGCCTCGCAGAAACTGCGAGTAACTGACGCGATGATGCCGACGGTGGCGGGGTCGCCCGCCACCGAATAGCCGTCCACCAGCCATTCCTCGGCCGGGGCCGATGGGTCTTCGCGGTGCGGCTGCGAGAGTGTGAAACGTTCGGCCAGCACCGAGAGCAGTTCGGCCGCCGGAACCATGTTGTCCATCGCCCAGGTCTCGTCGGCGTCGAGCGGCATCTGCTCGATGAATCGCAGCCGAACACCGTTGGCGAGGGACCAGGCGAGAAGGTCGGCGGCGCCCGCGAGCGTGTCGCGCATGAGCACCGCGTTGATCTTCAGCGGCGTGAGCCCCGCGCGCTTGGCCGCCTCGATTCCCGCGAACACCGCAGGCAGGCGATCGCGGCGGGTGAGCCTGGCGAAGTGGTCGCGGTCAACCGTGTCGAGCGAAATGTTCACACGCGTGAGCCCCGCCGCCACGAGCTCGTCGATGCGCTTGTCGAGGCCGATTCCGTTCGTGGTGATTGAGATGGATGCCGCGCCCGCCACGGCCGACGACAGCGCAATGATCTCGGCGAGGTCGTTTCGCATGAGAGGCTCACCGCCGGTGAATCGGATGTCGCTCACCCCGAGGTCACGCACCGCGATCCCCACGAGGCGCGCAATCTCGACAGCCGTCAGCAGGTCGTTGCGCGGGATCGCGGGTAACCCCTGCTCTGGCATGCAGTACGTGCAGCGCAGGGAACACTTCTCTGTGACAGAAACCCTCAGGTCGCGGGCGGTACGGCCGTGGCGATCGATGAGGGCCGAGACATCCGGTCGCCCGTCTGTAGACGGCATGGTGCCCGGATCGCGGCGAACCGCGGGAAGCCCGAGCGAGAGGGTCATGCACCGAGCCTACGCGTGGTGCCGAAGCTCTCAGTCGTCGCGGGCGCCGGTGAGAACGGCGACACACTCGTTAACAGCCGCGCAACAGCGACGCAATCGGCGTTGGTTAGCTTTGCCCCATGCCCACAGCCGACTTCGACGCAATCATCATCGCGGGCGGGCGGGCGACGCGCCTCGGCGGCATCGACAAGACCGCCCTGGTATTCAACGGACGCACCCTGCTGCAGTGTGCGCTCGACGCTGTGCGGAAGGCTCAACACGTTGCGGTGGTCGGCTTCGGGATCGAGCTTGAGCCAGCGGCGGGCATCAGCCAGACCGCAGAGGAGCCGCGCTGGTCAGGCCCGGCCGCGGCCCTCGCTGCCGGGGCGCATGACCTCCGCGCCAGTTGTGCCAGCCACGTCGTCGTCATCGCCGCCGACCTGCCCCGCGTTTCCGAAGCAGTCGCCCTGCTGCTCGCCGCTAACAGCGACGACGACAATTTCGACGGGGTAGTCGCTGTCGACTCCGCCGGGCGCCGCCAGCACCTCCTCGCCGTGTACCGCGCCCCCGCCCTGCGCCAGGCGGTCGCCGCGGCGGGATCCCTGACGGATGCCGCGATGCGCAGCATCACCGGCGAGCTGCGCTTGCGCGAGCTTCTGATCCCCGACGAGTTGTGCGCAGACGTCGATACGCCCTTCGATGCTGTCCGCAACGGCATCGAACTTCGGGCGCCAGCCCTCGCTGGCTAGCCTTGCTGCATGAGCGATGACACCGACCTGACCCGCTGGACCGCCGACCTCATGGATGCCCTGGGAATCAGCGGCACAGTCGTAGATATTCCGCTTGTGCTCGATCTGGCGCGGGACGCCGCGCACGGCATCGCCCGGCCCGCGGCCCCGGTGACGACCTTCCTTGTGGGTTACGCCGTCGGACTCGGTCGGGGTTCGGCCGCCGAACTCGCGGCCATCGCGTCTGCCCTCGCCGCCACGCGACCGGCATCGTGACGGAGTTTTTCGCCGCGCGAGATCTGGCGCACGCCGTGGGCTTCGCCGCCGCTCGCCGCACGGAGTCTCTTGCGCTCCCCTCCGCGGCCGGCCGCACCCTCGCCACGGCAATCACCGCCACCGCCGCGCTACCCGGTTTCGCTTCGGCGGCGATGGACGGCTGGGCGGTCAACGGCGACGGGCCATGGATGCTGGGCGAGCCCATCAAAGCTGGCGACGAGATCCCGACGCAGCGGCTTGCACCAGGGGCGGCCAGGCCCATCTCCACAGGGGCACCCCTGCCGCCGGATGCCGCGCGCGGCATCCGCTCGGAACGTGGCACCCTCCACGGTCGCACCCTCAGCGAGACGATCCCGGATGCCGGACACCACGTCCGCGGCATCGCGGAAGAGGCCTCGTCTGGCGACCTGCTGCTCGAGGCAGGGCTGCGCCTTTCGGCGCCCCGACTCGCCCTGGCGGCGGCGGCCGGGTATGACCGCCTTGCCGTGGTCGTTCCGCCTGCCACACACCTCCTTGTGCTCGGTGACGAGGTAGTACCGGCCGGGCGCCCGGTTCCCGGTCACGTGCGCGATGTGTTCACGCCAGCCCTGCCTGCAGTGCTCGCCCAGCTGGGTGCGGAGTCGCCGATGCTCGAGCGCGTTGGGGACTCGCTCGATGACACCACCGCCGCGCTCGCTGCGACAAACGCGGCACTGGTAGTGACGACCGGTGGCAGCGCGCGGGGCCCCGCAGATCACATTCGGGCGAGCCTGCGCGAACATGACGCCGAGGTGCTGCTCGACGGGGTGCGAATGCGCCCGGGGCATCCGCTCTTGCTGGCACGACTCGCCTCGGGCACAGTCGTGCTGTGCCTGCCAGGCAATCCGCTCGCCGCGTTCGTCGGGGCAGTCGTGATCGGCGGTGCACTTCTCGACGGGATGCTCGGGCGGCCGCTCGTGCCACTGGAAAGAGTTGTGCTCGCCGAGGCCGTGCCGGCCTGCCCGTCCACTCGCGTCATGGCCGCGGTGCGAACGCCGGATGGCGTCGTGGCTACCGCGCACCAGGGCGCGGGAATGCTTCGCGGGCTCGCCATCGCCGAATTGTTCGCGATAGTTGCGCCAGCGGGGGCACATGCGGGCGACCTGGTGCCGTCGATTGCGCTGCCATGGTGACGCTCTAAACCACGCGCTCCTGCGGCTCAGTCTCAGCGAAGTGGTCGAGCACATCGGCGATGCGTGACTTGCACCCGCCGCAGCCGGTGCCCGCCCGGGTCGCCGAGCTGATGCATGCGATAGTCGCGTTGCCTGCTGAGGCCGAATCCGCAATCGCGCCAACAGTCACCCCGTTGCACCAGCAGACTGTCGCGTCGAGAGCGAAAGCATCGCCAGCGGCCGAGGGCACATAGTCTGGCCCGTCGAACCGCAGCAGCACCGAGCGATCGGCGGGAAGCTCACTGCCGCGCTCGAACAGCAGGGTGAGCTCGGCCGCGGTGCGCGGCATCCCGACCGCGACAAATCCCTCGAGGATGCCGGCGCGCGACACCATCTTCACGTAGCGCCCGTGCTCCGGGTCGGCCCACTGGGCAACCTGCACTGCGACGTGCGCGCAGCCGTCTGCGTGATCGCGCTGCTCGTCGACGTCGACATCCCAGATGTCGCGCGTGACAGAGCCCGCCGCGGCCACGTCCACTCCCTCGGCCTTGAGCATCACGATGCTCGCACCGCGGTCGACGAAGTGTGGCGCGTCATCCCGGATGCCGGTCTCAATCTCGACGATGAAGCGCGCCGCAAGCCAATCCGCCTGCCGCCAACCGGGGCCGATCAGGCCGGTTGGGCCGCCGGGGGGAACCGTGCCGTCCGGTGATCGCGGCGTGACGTGAGCGCAATCCCCGATCGCGTAGATGTCGTCGTCTGTCCAACTGCGCAACTGCTCGTCGACCAGCACGCCGCTCGATACCTCGAGACCCGCGAGGTAAGCCAGCTCGACGCGAGCCCCCACGCCACATGACAGCACGAGCAGGTCACCATTGATCTGCTTGCCGTCGGCGCACAGTATCGCGTCGAACTGGTCTTTGCCCTGATCGTCGAGGTGGCAGACGATACTCTCGGCGCGGGAGCGGTTGATCATTGTGACCCCCGCCTTACGCGCGGCGCGGGCGAGCACTGCACCGCCACCGGCGTCGAGATTGCGATCCATCGGCGACTCGCTGTGGTAGACCAACGCGGTCTGCGCGCCGGCTCGCGCAGCGGCGAGCGCAAGTTCCATTCCGAGCACACCGGCGCCGAGCACGACTATGCGGCGCCCGGTCTCTACAGCGTCGAGCACCCGCCGGGCATCATCGAGGTCGCGCAGCGTAGTCACGCCACCGGGCAGGAGTGCATCTGCCGTGTCGAGGGCAGACGCGCTCTCGGGCGGCCGCATCCGGTCACGGCGCAGGCGCTTGATGCCGTCGAGCGTGGGGATGTTCGCGCGCGCTCCGGTGGCGAGCACGAGTCGGTCATAGGCAACGCGCTCCCCCGTGGCCAGGGAAACGGTGTTCGTCGTGCGGTTGATCGTCGTCACCGTCATGTCGGTGAGGATGCGCACGCCGGCGCCGGCGAGGGCGGCGGTATCGGTCATGTCCAGTTCATCGCGATCTGCGCTGCCGACCGCATAGTCGGCAAGCAACACGCGATTGTAGGCATCGTCGGCCTCGGCTCCGATGACGGTAAGGCAGACGAGTCCCGACCGAACGGCGGGCAGTATCTCCTCGGCGAAGCGGGCGCCGACCGGCCCGAAGCCGACGAGAACTATGCGCTCAGGCACTGACAACCTCCGGCTGAATAGCGCGCACGTGCACGATTGTGCGCTTGAACTCGGGCATCCCCGAGATCGGGTCGGTCGTGTGGTCGGTCAGCACGTTCGCCCGTTCCTGTCCGGCGAAATGGAAGGGGAGAAAGACTGTGTCGTGGCGGATGTCGACGGTGAGTTCGGCCGAGCAGCGCACCACACCGCGCTCGTTCGACAGCTCGACAAGCGCCCCGTCTTCTATACCCAGTTGAGCCGCGGTGGCGGGGTGCAACTGCGCCCGCGCATGTGGTTGGGCAGTGAGCAGTTCGGGCACCCGGCGCGTCTGCGCCCCGGATTGGTAATGCTCGAGGAGGCGCCCGGTGATCAAGGTGAGGGTGCCCTCGCGATGCGCGGGAACGTCAGGGTTGGCCGCCGCGACCGCGACGATCCGGGCGCGCCCATCGGGATGCCCGAAGCTGTCGGCGAAGAGCCGCGGCGTTCCCTGCGACCCGCTCGGGTACGGCCAGAACGCCGCCTCGCCAGTGTCAAGCAGCGCGTGGCTGAGGCCGGAGTAGTCGGCGATGCCCCCGGCCGAGGCCCGGCAGAGTTCATCGAAGACCGCGGCGGGGTCGATGCTGAAGGTCGACGGCGAGTTGAGCCGGCGGGCGAGTTCGGCGAAGATCCAGAGCTCGCTGCGCACCCCAACCGGATGGTCGATTGCCTTGCGGCGTCGAATTACCCGGCCCTCGAGCGAGGTCATTGTGCCCTCCTCCTCGGCCCACTGGGTGACCGGCAGCACCACATCCGCATATCTCGCCGTCTCTGAGAAGAAGAAATCGCAGACGACCAGGAAGTCGAGGGCCTCAAGCCCGCGGCGAACCAGATCGGCGTTGGGGGCCGAGACGACGACATTCGATCCGTGCACAAGCAGGCAGCGCACCCCTCCTGGCTGCCCCAGGGTAGTCAGCAATTCGACGGCGGGAATGCCCTGGCCAGGCAGGGAATCTGCCGGGATGCCCCAGACCGCGGCAACATGCTCGCGCGCCGCGGGGTCGGTGATCTTGCGATAGCCGGGCAGCTGGTCTGCCTTCTGGCCATGCTCCCGTCCGCCCTGGCCGTTGCCCTGGCCGGTCAGGGTTCCGTAGCCGGAATGCGTGGAGCCGACCAGGCCGAGCACTAGGGCGAGGTTGATCGCGGCGGTCGCGGTATCGGTGCCGTCCACGTGCTGCTCGACCCCGCGACCGGTGAGGATGTACGTGCCGCCGCCCGAGGCGAGTCGCCGAGCCAGCTCCCGCAGCTGCCAGGCTGGCACCCCCGTTCGCTCCTGCACGCGCTCAGGCCACCACTGGCTCACGCTGCGTCGGAGGTCGGCGAAGCCGGTGGTGCGTGCGGCGATGTACTCCCTGTCGATGAGCTTCTCGGTGATCACGATGTGCGTCAGCCCGAGGAGCAGCACGAGATCGCTGCCGGGGGTGGGTTGCACGTGCATGCCCGCGCCGTCCGCGGTGAGCCGCGCGGTAGATGAGCGGCGGGGGTCGACGACGATGAGACCGCCGGCCGCCCTGGCGCCTTCGAGGTGGCCGATGAAGGGCGGCATCGTCTCGGCGACGTTTGACCCGAGGAGCAGGATCGTGCGCGCGTCATCCAGTGCCTCGACCGGGAACGGCAGACCCCGGTCGATGCCGAACGCCCGGTTGCCAGCGGCAGCGGCGGAGGCCATGCAGAACCGTCCGTTGTAGTCGATGCGCGATGACCCGAGTGCGACGCGGGTGAATTTGCCGAGCTGGTAGGCCTTCTCGTTGGTCAGGCCACCGCCGCCGAAGACGCCAACGGAGTCGGGGCCGTGCTCCGCGCGCATCACGCGCAGCCGATCGGCAACGAGGTCGAGCGCCTCCTTCCAGCTTGCCGCGCGGAAGTCACCGTTCGCCTCGCGGATCATCGGCTCGACGATCCGCTCCGGTGAGTCAAGGAGCTCGGCGGCCGTCCAGCCCTTCTTACACAGCCCGCCGCGATTCGTGGGAAAGTCTCTACCCGCAATCTCGACGGGAGCGGGGCCGGTCGCGACCGGCGAGACAGTCATCGCGCACTGGAGGGCACAGTAAGGGCAGTGCGTTGCCGCCGCCCCTACTGTGCCCGTAGTCATTGTGTGCGTTCCTTAGATGCGGTGTCCGGCCAGGGACCCACCTCGGCGCAGGTAGAAGAACGCGGTGATTCCCATGAGCACCACATATGCGACAACGAACCCGTAGATTGCTGTCGCGTAGCTGCCGGTCGAGCTGAGCGACGCTCCGAGAACCTGCGGGATGATGAATCCCCCATAGGCACCGATTGCCGAGATGATGCCGATGGAGGCCGCGGTCTTGCGCTGCGTGCCGACATCCCCCGCATCGGTGTGGGCATTGGCGACCCCACTGCGTGCAGCGAAGATGCTCGGGATCATGCGGTAGGTCGCCCCGTTGCCGACTCCGGTAGCCGTGAAGATCACCATAAAGATCACGAGGAACAGCCAGAAGTTGCCCAGCGGCAGCGTGAGCACGACGCCGAGAGCGCCGGCCGCCATCACCCCAAACGAGAGGACTGTGATTTTCGCGCCACCGAAGCGGTCGGCGAGCTTGCCGCCATAGGGACGCGAGATCGACCCAACGAGCGCCCCGAGAAACGCCAGCGACACTGCGGCAGCACCCACGTGAAACGCGGAGAACGCCGGAAACTGCGTGGCAATGAGCTTCGGAAAGACGCCGGCAAACCCAATGAACGACCCGAAGGTTCCGATATAGAGCAGCGACATGATCCACAGGTGCGGTTCGCGAAGTGCGGCAGCAGAGGCAGCGAAGTCTGCCTTCGCGCTGCGAATGTTGTCCATGTACTTGTAGGCGCCAAATACCGCGACGAGGATCAACGGAACCCAGATGAGGCCAGCGAGCGGAAGGTTCGGAACCTTGACCGTCTGGCCCGCAACGACGGCGGTGACGGCAGTGAGCGTGACAGCGATCGGAACGATGATCTGCGCGACCGAGACCCCGATGTTGCCGCCGGCCGCGTTGAGGCCAAGCGCCCAGCCTTTCTCCCGCTGTGGGAAGAAGTAGTTGATGTTCGACATCGAGCTCGCGAAGTTTCCACCGCCGAAGCCGGCAAGCGCGGCAACGAACAGCATGAGACCGAACGGCGTATGCGGGTTACCCACGACGATCGCGAGGGCAATTGACGGTATGAGCAACAGCGATGCGGAGATCATCGTCCAGTTGCGACCGCCGATCTTGGGCACCATGAAGGTGTACGGGAAACGCAGGGTCGCGCCGACCAGGGCCGGCATCGAGATGAGCCAGAAGGTTTGCGTGATGTCGAAGTTGAAGCCGGCGGCAGGCAGTTGCACAACAACTATGCCCCAGAGCTGCCACACGATGAAGCCGAGAAATTCGGCGAAGATCGACCACCGCAGGTTGCGTTTGGCAATCGCTTTCCCACCGCCTTCCCACTGCTCGGGGCTCTCAGGGTTCCAGTTTTCTATGTGACGCCCAGCCGTCGTGATGATGGGTAGGGAACTGTTCGCTTTGGCAGTTTCGGCGGGGAGCGTTTCGGCGGTGAGGGTCATTGCGTTCTCCTGGTGCGTGAGTTTTTGAGAGGAACGAGGTGTTGCTGTGAAGTTAGCGATGGAGTGTTTCGGCTAACGGCGGTTGCCGTTTCCGTTCGGTCACTTCTTCGTCACAGCCGCTCGGCACCGCTGTTAGGTACCTGTCACACGTTCGTCACGTACCCCGGTCGCTACCAGCACGCGGCCGTCGACGACGCTGACGTCATAGGTAGGAAGGCGCAGCTCCGGCTTGGTGAAACACGCCCCGGTGTCGAGGTTGTATACCTCTTTATGCAACGGGGAGGCGATGGTGTGGTGGGCGCCGCGCGAGCCGACTATTCCCCGTGACATGACGAAAGCGCCTGTCGCGGGATCTTGGTTGGATACCGCGTAGAGGCTGCCATCCGGCAGCAGGAACAGCGCGACCTGATGGCCGTCGACAAGCGCGGCCTCCCCCCACAGCGCTTCCAGCTCGGCAACGGCGCACACGTCGGTGAGAGTCAGCAGTTCGGCCATGCGTTTCAGGCTACGAAGCGTCGATTTCCGCGACGAACCCATGCCGTGACGATCGCGTAACGAACATCTCACAGCCTGGGTCACGAGGGGAGAGGAACGCGTCACAGTTTGTTACCTGGGCGCAACCGCAGGGAAACGCCCGGCTCCTAGGCTCGCATCCAACGACAACCACTGGAGGCGCCGTCTATGGAACTCGCGGCCCGCGGGACCGCCGAGTTCGGCGCTGATACACCACATCATGTCGTCGTCATCGGCGGCGGCCCCGCAGCTCACCGGTTTGCGGAGGCAATGCGCGCCCGACCGCAGAGCGCGATCCGCGTCACGGTAATTGGCGAAGAACCGCACCTTCCCTATGATCGGGTCGCTCTCTCGCGCCGACTTGTCGACTCCGAAGACCTGACCCTGGGCGATCCCGCACTGTGGGAATTCGACAGGATGCGCTATCTCGGCGGTCAGGCGGTCACTGCTGTCGACCCGGCGGCAAAAGATGTCACTCTCGCTGACGGATCCCGTCTCAACTACGACTCCCTGGTGTTCGCTACCGGATCGTCAGCTACCGTGCCGCAGATCGATGGCGCGAATCTCGGCGTGGTTTACCGCACGATCGAAGACGTCGACTACCTCGTGGCTCGGGTGCTGGAACTTCGCGAGAGCATCGGTCGCGCGCCGAAAGTCGTCGTGGTCGGGGGTGGCCTACTCGGGCTCGAGGCGGCGGGAGGCCTCCAACGCCTCGGCGCGGATGCCACGATCGTGCACTCAGGGCGTTGGCTCATGTCTGCGCAACTCGACGAGGGCGCTGGCCAGGCGCTCGGCAGGCTGATCCAGGCTCAGGGAGTGGCCCTCGCCCTCGGCAACCGGCCGACCGCGATACTCGCTGACTCGACATCCACGGTCGTCGCAGTTTCGCTTACTGATGGCACCCGCGTCGAGGCCGACCTCGTCGTGTTCTCGATCGGTATCACGCCGCGCGATGAACTTGCCCGTGCGGCCGGGCTGGAACTGGGCCCACGCGGGGGAATCGTGATCGCCGAAGACTGCTCGACGAGCGCGCCGAGCATCTGGGCAATCGGCGAAGTCGCGAGCATCAATGGCGTCTGTGTCGGGCTCGTTGCCCCTGCCAATGCCATGGCTGAGGTTGTAGCTGACCGCCTGAACGGTGGAGCGGCAGTCTTCCCCGGCATCGACGATGCGACAAAACTCAAACTCTCTGGCGTCGAGGTGGCAAGCTTCGGTGATGCGCTCGCGCTCGCCGAGCACTCCCTCGAGGTCGTGTACGCCGACCCCGCGCGGGGTCTCTACCAAAAGATCGTCGTATCCGACGATGCCAAGACCCTTCTCGGAGGAATTTTCGTTGGCGACGCCTCGCCGTACACGTCACTTCGCCCACTTCTGGGCCGTGAACTGCCCGCCGAACCGGGCGCCTACCTGTCGGCCGCTGGCGGTGAAGCGCCGACCGGCGAACTGCCGGATGATGCGCAGCTGTGCTCCTGCAACAATGTCTCGGTCGGTGCAGTTCGCTCCGCAATCCGCGGTGACCATGACGAAGCGTGCACCGAGTTGGGCGCTCTCAAGGCCTGCACTCGGGCCGGCACACAGTGCGGGTCGTGCGTTCCGCTGGTCAAGAAGTTGCTCGAGATGGAACTCACCAAGGCCGGCGTCACGGTCTCGAAGGCCCTGTGCGAGCACATCGAGTTGAGCCGCAGCGAGCTTTTTGAGTCGGTGCGCATCCTGCAGTTCTCCTCGTTCGAGCAGATTATGGATCGCTTCGGAACCGGGCTCGGCTGCGACATCTGCAAGCCGGTCATCGCGTCAATTCTTGCCACTCAGACCGGCACCTACATCCTCGACGCGGGTCGCGGTGCGCTGCAAGACACAAATGATCGCGCGCTGGCAAACATGCAAAAGGACGGCACCTACTCGGTAGTCCCGCGCATCCCCGGTGGCGAGATCACGCCACAAAAATTGAAGGTCATCGCCGAGGTGGCCGCCGATTTCGGCCTGTACACGAAGATCACCGGCGGGCAGCGCATCGACATGTTCGGGGCCCGGCTCGAGCAACTGCCAGAAATCTGGAAAATCCTCGTCGACGCTGGGTTCGAGTCAGGGCAGGCGTACGGCAAGTCTTTGCGCACAGTGAAGTCATGCGTCGGATCAACGTGGTGCCGATTTGGCGTTCAGGACTCCGTGGCGATGGCGATAAATCTCGAGCTGCGCTACCGGGGCCTGCGTGCGCCCCACAAGTTCAAGCTCGGTGTTTCGGGATGCGCCCGTGAATGCGCCGAGGCCCGCGGCAAAGACGTCGGCGTTATCGCCACCGAGCAGGGGTGGAATATGTATGTCGGCGGCAACGGTGGTTTTCAGCCTGCGCATGCCCAACTGCTGGCCCAGGATCTCGACGATGAGACGCTCATCCGCTACATCGATCGTTACCTGATGTACTACATCCGCACCGGCGACAGGTTGCAGCGCACCGCACGTTGGCAGGAAGAGCTCGAGGGTGGTCTCGATCACGTGCGCGATGTCGTTGTCAATGACAGTCTCGGAATCGCCGACGAGCTCGAACTCGCCATGGCGCAGCACATTGGCAACTACGAGGATGAATGGGCCGCAACGCTCAAAGACCCCGAACGGCTCAGACGCTTCCGTTCTTTCGTCAACGCTCCGAACACCCCGGATCCTGCTGTCGTGCAGGTGATGGAACGCGATCAGCCGCGCCCTGCTACCTCCGAGGAGCGTGCAGTAATGCTTGCCGGTCTGACCATTCCGATGCGCCCGGGCGCACAGGCAAAGGAGTGACAGTGGAGCTCGACCTCGACCTGCGCGGCCGCCGAGTGCTCATCGTCGGCGGTCTGCACGCATCGCGCCACGCGATCGCGCGGTACCTCCGTGGTGACGCGATCATCTACCTTGCCTCCCCGAGCCCTACGGCGGGAAGCGGCAGGTTCCAGCTCGTCGACTATCCGCACACCGCCCGCGAATGGTCAAACGTGGTTTCCGCTGTCGACCTCGTCGTTGTTGTTGATGTCGAGCCCGCCGCCGACCGAATGCTTGTTGATGCGTGCAGTTCCCGCCGCGCGTGGCTGAGCCGAGAGCCCGTCCCGGCCACCGGCGGATGCGTCACCCTGGTCGGTGGGGGTCCGGGTGACGAAGGGCTGTTTACTCTCGCCGGGAAAGCGGCGCTGCGAAACGCTGACGTCATCTACTACGACCGGCTGGCGCCACACGACAATCTCGAGGCGTGGGCTCCAGGAGCTGAACTCGTCAACGTGGGCAAAGCACCGGGCCACCATGCCGTGCCGCAGCATCAGATCGAACAGCTGATGATCGCGAGCGCCCTCAACGGCCTCGCTGTGGTCAGGCTCAAGGGCGGCGACCCTTTCGTTTTCGGGCGCGGTGGCGAGGAGGTCATCGCTTGCCGCAAAGCGGGAATACCCGTCGAGGTCATCAGCGGTGTGACAAGCGCGATCGCGGTTCCCGGCGCTGCGGGCATCCCCGTGACGCACCGCGACATCAGCCACATCGTGACGGTTGTGTCTGGTCATGCCCCGCTCGAAGAAGAGGAACTCGCCCACCTTGCCGGGCTCGGGGGCACAATAGTTGTGCTCATGGGAGTGACAAATCTGCCGCACCTCACCGCGGGGCTGGCACGCCACGGAATGAATCCCGATATGCCCGTCGCGGTAATCGAGCGTGGTTTCTCGACGAACCAACGCACGACGGTAGCCGACATCTCGACGATCGTGCCCATTGCGAGCGCGGTTGGTGCACGCTCGCCCGCCGTTCTGGTCATCGGCGAAGTCGTGCGCCTATCCGGGCACAAGCCCGGTGAACTGGCAGATCTCGCCTACGTCGCAACGTTTGCTTCGGGGTGACCCATCGACAGACATCTGGTGGCTGACATTGGCTCTGACAGTTCGCTCCCCGAGTTCCGCGCTGACCAGCTCCACGGATTCCGGATCGGCGTCACCTCTGACCGACGCTCTGAAGACCTCATCGCCGCCCTGGAGCGGCGCGGGGCAGAAGTTCTGCACGCCCCCGCGATCCGCATAGCCGCGACCGAGAGCGATGCACAACTCACTCTGGATACTGCCGCGATTATCACCGCACAACCGTCAGTGCTGCTGGCGACAACCTCGTACGGCATCCGCCGCTGGTTCGAATCGGCGGATGCCGCTGGCCTCGGCCCCGCCCTCAGCGAGACGCTCGCCCGATCCCGCATCCTGGTGCGTGGGCCGAAGGCGCGGGGCGCGATCCGCGCCGCCGGCCTGGACGATTCCGGTATGAGCGATGAGGAGACCACAAAATCTCTTGTTGACCGCGTCATTTCCGAGGGAGCGGCGGGAGTCACAATCGCCGTGCAGTTGCATGGCTTCACCGATAGCGCGCAGCTCGAGCGATTACGTGCCGCCGGGGCGACAGTGCTCACGGTCGAGCCGTATCGTTGGCTCATGCCAGAGGATTCGTCGCGAGTGCTGCGCCTTGTTGACGCGATTTGCACCGGCTCGGTCGACGCCGTCACGTTTACCAGCGCACCCGCGGTCGACGCGCTGTTCAACGCGGCAGACGGTGTCGGCAAACTTGACGCCGTTCTCCACGCATTCAGCGGCACTGTCGTCGCCGCAGCCGTCGGCCCGGTGACCGCCGCTCCTCTCCGGCTCGCCGGCGTCGAACCGCTGCAGCCCGATCGTTACCGGATGGGCGCACTCATCCGACTTGTCTGCGAGCACCTCGAAGAACGGCGAATCATCCGGCTGCCGACGAGGCACGGCCTCATCGAGTTGCGGGGTCGGATAGTGGTGCTCGGCGATCGTCAAGCGAGCCTCGCGCCCATGTCACTCACTCTCTTTCGCATTTTGGTCGCCGCGCGTGGGTCGGTGCTCTCGCGAGCCGAGCTCACGGCGTCGCTACCCGAGATGCAAGATGATCACGCCGTCGACGTGGCGATAAGCCGACTGCGGCAGGCGCTGCCGACGGCGGGCCTCGTGACGACTGTTATCAAACGGGGTTACCGCATCGATGTCTGACCGTGATTCACCCGCTCTCGCCGGGTTCGCCCACGGCACGTCCTCGCCGCTCGGGCAGAGCCTGGTCGCCGCCCTCATGAACACTGTTGCCGCCAAACGTGCCGGGCACGAGACCCGCCTGGGTTTCGTCGACGTGCAGCAGCCAGACATCGAAGTGACGTTTGACGGTCTCGACGGGGCAGCGGCAGTTGTCGTCGTGCCGTTGCTGCTGTCGGCCGGCTATCACGTGCATGTCGACCTGAGCGACGCTGTGGCGAAACAACACGATCGGCCGACAGTGCTGACCCGCGCGCTCGGTCCTGATGAGCGCCTCGCAGCCCTCCTCGTGCGCCGGCTCGCCGAAGCCGGGTTCGCCCGGGATGACGCGTTAGTGCTCTGCGTCGCGGGCTCGAGCGACAGTCGCGCCGTCGCCGATTGCGAGGTCGTGGCATCCCAACTCGCTGCGGCCACCGGGCACGATGTGACCCTCGGCTTCCTGTCGGCCGCCGAGCCGCGGCTTGCGGATGCCGTGCTCAGCGCACGGGCGCTGGGGCGCCGTGTCGTCGTCAGCAGCTACCTTCTCGCTCCGGGCTACTTCCACGATCTCGCCGAAGCCGGAGGGGGCGACGTCACTACGGCACCTCTTCTCGCCCCCTACGACGAGACACCCGCCGAGCTCGTCGCCATCATCCTCGACCGTTTCGCCGAAGGCGCGGCGACGCTCTAGTTGCAGCTCTCCAGTTGCGCTGGATCCAGCTGCGCTGCTCCAGCTGTGCTCCTCTAACTGGCCTGTTCCAGCTGCGCTGATCTAACTGCGCTGGTCCAACTGCGCTGCGAGCTAGGGAGCCGCTGCCGCCGCGGCCCGGGCTGCCGCGGGAAGAGCGGCCACGATTCGCGCGACGGCAGCGTCGTCGTGTGCGGCCGAGACGAACCACGCCTCGAAAACCGAGGGGGGCAGCGAGATTCCGGCATCCAGCATCGCGTGAAAGAACGCCCGATAACGGAAGGCGTCCTGGTCGCGCACCTCGTCATAGTTGCGCGGTGCCGAGTCTCGAAAAGCGAACGAGAACAGGCTGCCGGCACGTTGAACGACGTGTGTGACGCCGGCCGCCGAAAGTGCGTCAGATGCTGCAGCGGCTATCGCTCGCGCGCCCTCATCTACCCGTGCGTAAACCGCAGCGTCGGCTGCGGCGAGTGTTGCAAGCCCGGCCGCCACGGCAACCGGATTGCCGCTGAGTGTGCCCGCCTGGTACACCGGGCCGAGCGGAGCGAGCGCATCCATTACCTCGGCACGACCGCCGATCGCCGCCAGCGGCAGCCCGCCACCGATGACTTTGCCGAAGGCGAACAGATCGGGAACGTAGCCGTCGGCCTCGCGAGTCCACCATCCCCCGGCACTCACCCTGAACCCGGTGAGCACCTCGTCGAGGATGAGCAGCGCACCGTGGGCGTGCGCCTGCCGGGTAAGAAAAGCGTTGAAGCCCGGCGCCGGGGCAATTACGCCCATGTTGGCCGCGGCAGCCTCGACGATGACCGCGGCGATGCGCGGCCCGTGCTCGGCGAAGGCAGCGCGCACCGCCTCTTTGTCGTTGTAGGGCAAAACGAGAGTCTGCGCTGCCGTCTCCGCCGTGACCCCTGCCGAACCGGGAAGCGAGAGCGTCGCCACACCAGAGCCAGCCTCAGCGAGCAGCGCGTCAGAGTGGCCGTGATAGTGGCCGGCGAACTTGACGAGCAGCGGGCGGCCGGTGACGCCGCGAGCGAGGCGGATCGCCGTCATTGTCGCCTCGGTACCGGTGGAAACCAAGCGCACGCGCTCGAGGGCCGACACTCGTGCGTGTATCGCCTCGACGAGGTCGGTCTCGCCGGGGGAGGGGGCTCCGAAGCCGAGCCCGCGCCGCGCGGCATCCGCGACGGCTGCTGTCACGGCGGGATGCGCGTGGCCGAGAAGTGCTGGCCCCCATGCGCCGACGAGGTCGACGTATTCGCGGCCTTCGACATCCGTCAGGTAGGGCCCCGAACCGGAGACGAAGAACCGCGGGGTGCCGCCAACGGAGCCAAAAGCGCGCACGGGTGAGTTCACTCCACCCGGGATCGATCGGCGCGCGCGCGCGAACTCCGCCTCGTTCGTGGTCATCGGCGCCCCAGGATGTTCGCGAGCTCGACCGCCCAGTAGGTGAGCACGGCATCGGCGCCGGCACGTCGGATGCTGAGCACCGATTCCTCGATTGCCCGCTCGCGATCGATCCACCCGTTCGCTGCCGCCGCCTCAAGCATCGCGTACTCCCCCGAGACCTGGTACGCCCACACCGGCACGGTGCTCGCGGCAGCCACATCGGAGAGCACATCGAGGTAGCTGCTAGCCGGCTTGACCATGACGACGTCGGCGCCCTCCTCGATATCGATAAGCGCTTCCCGCAGGCCCTCGCGTCGGTTGCCCGGGTCGAGCTGGTAGGTCTTGCGGTCACCGACAAGGGTGGACTGAACGGCGTCGCGGAAGGGGCCGTAGAAGGCTGACGCGTACTTTGCGGAGTAGGCGAGGATCGCGGTGTCGACGTGCCCGGCGGCATCCAATGCATCACGCACCGCCGCGACCTGGCCGTCCATCATGCCGCTGAGCCCGAGCAGGTGTGACCCGGCCTCGGCCTGCGCGAGAGCCATTTCGCGGTAGCGCAGCAGCGTCGCGTCATTGTCTACGCCGCCGTTCGCATCGAGAACTCCACAGTGGCCGTGGTCAGTGAATTCGTCGAGGCAGAGGTCTGTTTGCACGACCAGGCTGTCGCCCGCCTCGGCGACGGCGAGACGCGTTGCCACGTTGAGGATGCCGTTCTCGTCGGTCGCACCCGATCCGATCGCATCCTTAGACTCAGGCACGCCGAACAGCATTATGCCGCCGATCCCGCACTCAGCGGCTTCGGTGACTGCGCGACGGAAACTGTCGAACGAATGTTGCACGACGCCAGGCATCGAGACGATCGGGTTCGGTTCACTCGCCGCTTCCCGCACGAACATCGGCAGCACGAGGTCGGCTGGGTGCAGCCGCGTCTCGGCGGTGAGGGCGCGCATCGCCGCGCTCGATCGCAGCCGCCGTGGGCGAGTTCTCGGAAATGTTGTCACGCATTAACCCTAGAACGTGCTCGTATGCTGCCGAGCCAATCGCTATCCTGTCGGCCCGCGTCTCGCTACCCTGAACCATGAGCATCTTTACGCGCGGGTTCTCTGGTCGCGAACGCGAGAACAACCCGGCCCTTCCTCCAGGCCAGTACCTCACCGAAGACTTCCCTGTGCTCTCTGCGGGCCCCACTCCGTCGATCGACAAGGCCGACTGGGAGTTCACGATCACCACGGAATCCGGCACGGTGCACAGCTGGACCTGGGACAAGCTCATGGCCGAGAAGATCGAAGAGATCAGCACCGACATCCACTGCGTCACGCGCTGGTCGAAGTTCGACACCTCCTGGCGCGGAGTTTCACTCGACACGCTCTTCGCTGATGTCGAGACCGAGTACGACTACGTCATGCAGCACTCCTACGGCGGCTATACGACAAACATTCCGCTCGAAGACCTGATGGATGGCAAGGCGTGGATCGCGTTCGAGTTCGACGGCGAAGACCTCGACCCGGAACACGGCGGCCCGGCCCGGCTGCTGGTGCCGCACCTGTATTTCTGGAAGAGCGCCAAGTGGATAAAGGGCCTCACCATGATGAAGGATGACGACCCCGGCTTTTGGGAGCAGAACGGCTACAACCTCTACGGTGACCCCTGGCAAGAGCAGCGCTATTGGTAGCGGTCGTCGGGGGCTGGACTGTGGGAACGGTTCTGGCCGTCGCGCCGCAGACCCCCACGGCCCGTAGCATCACGATCGACGTGCCCGGCTGGGGCGGCAACATCGCGGGCCAGCATGTGGATGTGCGC
>JBDUDZ010000015.1:0-18626 GCA_040002635.1 Rhodoglobus sp. | reverse complement strand
TTTTGCCCAGCTTGTGGGTTTATAACTTTGTATCTACCGCAAAGAAGGAGGCCACACGATGGCAGACCGGAGTTTGCGCGGAATGAGACTCGGAACCCAGAGCTTACAGAGCGAAGAGGGTGTGGAGTTTTCCCCGCGGAAGAAGAGTGTTTACCGATCCGCTGATGGCACGACCTTTGAGGTCGTCTTCGCAGCGGACGCCGAGGTTCCCCAGCAGTGGGAGTCACCGAAGTCTGGCCAGGAGGGCATCCTCCTGAATAGCGATGGCAGCCCCGTCGTACTAGACCTTGCAGACGTCAAAGTGCCGCGAAGTCACTGGGACATGTTGCTTGAGCGCCGCACCCGTGCCGAGCTCGAAGAACTGCTTCAAGAACGCCTTGACTTCTTGCGCTCGCGTAAAGGTCAGCAGAAGATCGGCGCGTAGCGCACCACCACCAGTACGGGCCGTTGCGAACCCCCAAGGGCGACGGCCCGTTCTGCTGTTAACGAGTGTTGGAACTCTTCGCGGCGGGTGAAGCGGGTGCACCGCGCAAACCCCATAGGGTCACGCGCAGCAGGGCTTCCACGACGATGCCCATGCCCATCTTGGAGTGACCACTCGCGCGCTCGACGAACGTGATCGGATGCTCCTGCACCCGGTGACCGCTGCGCTCAAGTCGCCACGCCAGTTCAACTTGGAAGCAGTACCCCTGCGACGATATTCCCCCGAGTTCGAGGTCACGCAAAGCTGACGCGCGGAACACCCGGTAGCCGGCCGTGATGTCACCAATCCTGGAGCGCAGCGCGGTGCGCGCATACCAATTACCAACCCGAGAGATTGCTCGGCGCTGCCAGGGCCAGTTGTCCACCGCGCCGCCCGCGACCCGGCGGGATCCGATAACCAAGTCCGCGCCCCCGGCGGCGAGGGCGAGCATCGCTGGGAGTTCTTTCGGGTCGTGCGAACCATCGGCGTCGATTTCGACGACGTAGTCGTAGCCGTCATCCAGCGCTACCGTGAAACCGGCCAAATACGCCCTGCCGAGCCCGTCTTTTCCGGGACGATGCAGCACACGGACTCGGGGATCGGCCGCAGATAGCCTGTCGGCCAGCTCCCCCGTGCCGTCCGGGCTCGAATCGTCGACGACCAGCACGCTCGCGCTCGGCACGAACCTCAGCACCCGTTCCACAAGTCCTTCGAGGTTGCCGATCTCGTTGTAGGTCGGGACGATGACCATTGTGCGGCTGGCGGACTCAGGCACGGGAACTCCGTCGTGGTGCTCGCAGCGCCAGGCCGGCGACGACGAGGGCTCCGAGTGCGATGCCAGAGACAAGCCACTCCAGCTGGCGGCCGAGGAACATGGCAGGGGTGATAGCGCTGGATAACGCGACATCCTGCACCATCGTGCCGGGCATGTACCAGGGCAACTGCTGCACGATCGTGCCGTCGGGCGCGATCACCGCGCTCAGCCCCACCGTGGAGATGTTCACGACGCTGCGGCCGAGTTCAATTGCCCGGATCCTGGCGATCGCCAGCTGCTGGGCGCTCTCATCGGTGTGGCCGAAGTCGGCATTGTTTGATGACGCGAAGATGACCCTGGCGCCTTCGTTGACGGAGTCGGTCAGAAGCTGATCGTCGACGATGTCGAAGCAGATATTCACGCCGACCTTCACGCCGTTGATGTCGAAAACCATGTCTGTCGTGCCTGGCGTGTACTCGCGGCCGATGAGGCCGATTAGGTCTGGTGCGAATGGCTCCCAGAATGCACGATCTGGCACGTATTCGCCAAACGGCACGGGATGCTTCTTGTCGTAGTAGTCGAGCAGACCCTTGCCCGCGTCCCAGAGTAGTTCGGAGTTATAGGTCTTATCGCCGCGGGTGGTGATGGCCCAGCCGACCAGCGGCGCATGGAGCTGCTCAGAGACATAGTCGAAGGCGGCTGCGGTGTACGGATCGCTGAGCGGGCTGTAGTCGGTCGCGCCCTCCGGCCAGAGCACGGCATCGACGTGCTGGCCGAAGAGAGGAGCCGTGGCATCCAGTTGGGCCTGCAGGAGGTCGCCCGGGTTGCGCTTGTCGAAGTACCCGGCCTTGCCGTCGCCCTGTACTGCCGCGACCCGCATCGAACCATCGGTGCGCACGGGCCAGGCCGGCAGCACGAGCAGTGCGGCGGCGATGCCGACCGGGACCATCGCTCGTGTGATGCGCCGCATGCCTGCATGGCGAACTGCCTCGATGGATGCCGCCACAACAAGCACCATCGCAAAGCTCATGCCTGACACGCCCAGCCACGCGAACAGCGGTGCGAACGGGCTATCGGATTGCGACAGCGCAACCCGCCCCCACGCGAACCCGCCATACGGCCAGACGCTCGCCCAGGCCTCCCGCGCCGTCCACAGCCCGGCAACCACGATTGGCAGCAGCCCCAGCCTGCCCAGAGCGCTGGGGAAGGCTCTCGGCAGCCAACGGTAGGCGAGGGTGATTGCCGCGGCGCCCGCGGCATAGAAGAGTGCCTCAAGCACCGACAGTGCCGACATCGGCAACGGCCCGAGGAACAACGACGCCCAGGCGATCTGGGTCAGGTAGAAGCTGAGACCTGCAACGAATCCGACGAGGAGCGCGGTGCCCATCCGGCGGCCGATGAGGGTCACCAGCACTAGCGCGATGCCGACGAAAGCCAGCGGCCAGATGCCCTTGTCTGGGAATGCGGCGTCGAGCACCGGGCCGGCCCCCGCCGCCACGAGCAGCGCTGCCCAGAGCGGCAGGATGGGACGCGCGGTCATGCGACAGAACTGTACGCGACGATTCCGCGTCGAATCTGGTCGAGGGCTTTGCGTGCCGTTCGGCCGACATCACCGTCCGCAACGACCGAGAGCTGGTCGAGGAGGTCGATTGTCTGCTTTGTCCAGCGCACGAAGTCGCCGGCCGCCATGTCTGCTTCCTGCAGAACCGCGTCGAGGCCGGTGCCGCTTGCCCAGCGGTACATCGCCAGGGCAAGACCTGTCGACAGGGGCTGGCTGCCGGGGAGTCTATTGAGGCGTTCGAGATCGTCGAGTTCGCTCCACAGCGTGCCGGTGCGGTCGAATGCCTCGCGGAACGAACCGCGCGGCAGGTGGCGATCGCCAAGCTGTCCCTCTTCGCGACGGGGCTCGTAGACGAGCGTCGTCGCCATAGCAGCGAGTGATGCCGAGTCAAGGTCGCGCCAGAAACCCCGGCGCAGCGACTCGGCAACGAGGAGGTCGCGCTCGCCGTAGATGCGCCGCAGCATCCGACCGTTGGCATTCAGGGTGAGCTCGCCGGCGTTCCCGATCGCCACGGCCGCCCGGCCGCTTCGCACCGCGTCGGACCCGCACGACGTGGGCCCACCCGGAACCAGGTAGCCCAACTCGACAAGAACGTCGGTTACGCGGTCGAAGACCTTGGCGACTGCTCCGGTACGAGTGCGGATCTGGCTGGTGAGCTGGTCGGTGTCGCGCTTGAGCTTCCAGTAGCGCTCGGCCCAGCGAGCGTGCGATTCGCGCTCGGGGCAGGCGTGACACGGGTGTTGCTTCATCCTGCGTCGCAGGTCGGCGAGCTGGCGCTGACGCTTTTCGCGTTCGGCCCGCGAGGCGGTGTTCGAAATGCCTTTGCGCTCCAAGTCACCCAGTTCTCGTCGCAGGCCGGAGTACTCGGCGAAATCACCGAGATGACACTTCATCGAGTTGGCATATCCGGCGAGCGACTCTTCCTGCGACCGCACCTTGCGAGCGAGGTCGACGACAGCCCGATCAGCCTGGTACTGCGCGAAACTCGACTCGAGGATCTCGCGGGTGCGTTCCCGGCCGAACTGCTCGATGAGGTTGACCGCCATGTTGTAAGTGGGCTTGAAACTGGAGTTCAGCGGATAGGTGCGACGGCTTGCGAGCGACGCCACGGCCTGTGGGTCAAGACCGTCGACCCACTGGATGACGCTGTGCCCCTCAACATCGATGCCGCGTCGCCCCGCGCGCCCGGTGAGCTGCGTGTACTCCCCCGGAGTTATCGGTACCCGGGCCTCTCCATTGAACTTCTCGAGCTTTTCGAGCACGACTGTCCGTGCGGGCATGTTGATGCCGAGAGCCAGCGTCTCGGTCGCAAAAACCACCTTGACCAGCTTTTTCTGGAAGAGTTCTTCGACGACTTCCTTGAATGCAGGCAGGAGGCCGGCGTGGTGCGCGGCGACTCCGCGCTCGAGGCCGGTAAGCCAGTCCCAGTAGCCCAACACCGCGAGATCCTCGTCCAAGAGGGTGCGACAGCGGTCTTCCACTATCGAGCGGATCTCGTCGCGTTCGGCGGGCGTGGTCAGTCGGATGCCCGAACGCAGCACCTTCGTGACCGCCTGGTCGCATCCGACGCGGCTGAAAACGAAGAAGATCGCGGGCAGCAGGTTCTTGCTGTCTAGCAGCTTCACGACATCCGGACGCTCGATGCGCTGGGCCTCGGGGCGTCCGCCACGCGAATGGTAGCGCCCCACGTCTTTCATCTGCTTTGCGCCGAGTGTGCGCCCGCCGTAGCGGGCCATCTGCACGAGCTCGGGGTTCACGCGGTGGGTGGCCGCCAGCCCCGACGAGTCGAACAGGTCGATGAGCTTTCCGCGCATCAGGATGTGCTGGTCGAGCGGCACCGGCCGCTCTTCGCTCACGATCACCTCGGTGTCGCCGCGCACCGCCTGCAACCAGTCGCCGAACTCCTCGGCGTTGGACACCGTGGCCGAGAGCGACACCATCCGCACACTCTCGGGCAGGTGAATGATCACCTCTTCCCACACCGCACCGCGGAAGCGGTCGGCGAGGAAGTGCACCTCGTCCATCACGACGCAACTCAGGTCGCGCAACAAGTCTGAATTGGCGTAGAGCATGTTGCGCAGCACTTCGGTCGTCATGACGACGATGCGGGCATGCGAGTTGATATTGGTATCGCCGGTGAGGAGGCCCACTGCACCCTCACCATATTCCGCTTGTAGCTCTTGGAACTTCTGATTGGAGAGCGCCTTCATCGGGGCCGTGTAGAACACTTTCGAGCGGGAATTCTGCATAGCCCGGAAAATTGCGAACTCGGCGATGACAGTTTTGCCGGCCCCGGTGGGGGCGGCGACGAGCACACTCTTGCCATCCTCGACGACTTCGCACGCGGCCACCTGGTAGGGGTCGAGATCAAAACGCTGGCGCGAACGAAACGCTTCGAGCACTGGATGCCCCGCACGCTTGGTCGACGCCGCGAACCGTTCGGCGGGGCTGAGCTGGTCGGTCACAGCTGCGACACCGGCACGCTCTCGCCGCTGGCGCGGGCCAGTCGCCGTGCCACAGCCCGGTCGTGCACGAACGCCACGAGCACCGCCGCGAAATAGAGAATGATCATCGGAATCGCGAGAAGGAACATGGAGACCACGTCGACGGCCGGAGTGGCAATGGCGCAGAACAGCGTGATGACCAGAACCGCGATCCGCCAGCCACCCAGGATGGCTTTCGCACTCAGCACACCCACGAAGTTCAGCAGCACAAGGAAGACCGGAAGCACAAAGCCGACACCGACGGCAAGCACGAGCTTGATGATGAAGTCGTAGTAATACTTCGCATCGAGCAGAATCGCATCCTTGCCAGGGGTGAACGAGGCGAGCAGCTCGACCATATGTGGGAATAGAAGCCAGCCAACGACGCCACCCACAAGAAACAGCGGAACTGCAGTGAAGAAGAAACCGAAGGTATAGCGCTTTTCTCTATTCGTCAGCCCGGGCACGAGAAAGGCGAAGATCTGAAACAGCCATACCGGGCTCGCGATGATGATCGCCAGGGTGAGGCCGATCTGCACAGTCAGGTCGAACGCGCTAGACACGGTCGTGTAGCTGATTGTGGCGTTGTGGGTGGCTGCGAGTTGGGTGATTGGCACGCGCATGCCGTCTTGCACAACGCTGGTCAGACTGCGCAGCGGGAATGGCAACCGCAGCAGGGTTCCGACCCAACTCCAGTTGACGAATGCGATGATCGCGGCGACAAGGATAGCCAGGGCAGAGATGAAGAGGCGTTTACGCAATTCGCGCAGGTGGTCGCCCAACGACATCGGTCGGTCGCCCTTGGTGCGCCACCGCTGGGTGCGGGTGGCCATCGACGTTAGGACTTCGGGGCTGCGGGCGTGTCGCTGTCGGTGGAGTCGGCCGTGCTGGTCTTCCCCGCGTCAGTCTTCGCGACGGGAATGTCTTTGCCGTTCTCGTCTTTCATGGTCTTCATTTCGCCACGGAAGATCCTCATCGACTCGCCGAGGCTACGGGCAAGACCCGGAAGCTTCGGTGCGCCGAACAACAGGAGCACGATGACGAGAATGATGATGAGGTGCGGCCAGCCGAACGCGTTGCCGAAAATACCCATCGTGTGCTCCCTGCTTGGTACTGCGGACGTTCAATGATAACCCGGGGTCACGAATAGCGTGCGGCGCCCGCTGCCGCCCACTGCGCCACAATCGCGCGAGCCTCTGGCGGAGCAACTACCGTCGCGACTCCCGGCAGGCTCGCGATGAGCCGCTTGAGGCCGTGGTAATGCGAGACGCGGACTGTTGTGCGCACGGTTCCGTCTTTCTGCCCTGGGCTGGTCTCGTGCACGCTCGCGCCGTCTGGGATGTAGTCGGCTAGCAGGGGTACAGCAGACGGGGCGACGTCGATCGTGACGAGCAGGTCATCCGCAGAGCCCTCGAAGAGGGTGTCAGGCAGGGTGACATCCGCAGTGCCATGGGTGATTGGCTCCGTCGTGATTGCGGGATTCGAGATGCGGTCGATTCGGAATGTGCGCAGCGCCTCGCGAAGGTGGCACCACCCGCGCAGGTACCAGTCGGCGTCCACCGACTCGACCCGCAAGGGATCGACCCGGCGCCGTTCGCGATCGCCCTGGGAGTTGAGGTAGTCGAACTCGAGCTGCACGCCGTGCTCGACCGAGTCACGGATAAAGGCGAGAGTACTGTCGCTCTCCGAGGCTTCGACGCCCACCTGGCTGGGCTCGGCGGATGCGCCACGGGACAGTTTCGCGGTGAGCGAGGCTATCGCATCCCGGTCGGCGTTCTCCGGCAGCGCGGAGAGGTACTGCAGCCCCGCGATCAACGCGGCCGCCTCCCGCGCACTGAACCGCGGCGAATCGTCGATCGCCACGAGGTTCGTCAGCACGATCTGGTCGTTGTCGTCGAAATCATCCCAGGCGATGTCGAAAAGGTCGCCGTGCTGGTACATCGCGGTTTCGCCGGGAATGCCAGACACCCCGATTAGGCGCACAGCTTCTCGGATTTGTTCCTCGGGAACACCGAAGTGTTTCGCCGCGTCACCGACGCTCACCCGGTCGTGGTCCATGAGGTAGGGCACGAGCGAGAGGAGGAAGGCGAGCTTGTCCTGCGCGTGCCGAGGCGCAGCCTTGTCAGCCATGGTCGGCCGCCGTCCGTTCGAGCCGCGTCTTCACGGCAACCCGTAGTTCCTGCGGCGAGACGACGAGCACCTCTGGGCCAAAGCTCGCAAGTTCGTCGGCGAAGATGTTGACGTCGGTGTAGTGCAGTTCCAGGGCGCCGGATGCCGCGACGCTCGCGCCCCGTCGTTTGCCGAGCCTCGTGGCGGCATCCGATCCCGGCTCAACTTCGACGATCGCGGTGTGCGAGTTCCACACCGCGTCGAGTTCGGCGAGGGCTTTCTCCGACGTGCCGCTCGGGGGTGCAGGGAAGGTTGCCGCGGTTGGGTTCACCGTGCTCACGATCCGGCGCAGTAGGTAAGTCTTCGTCGAACCGGTCTCGGGTTCGTCTGCGTATAGGTGCCAGCGGCCCTGGTGCTGGATGAGGGCGAGCGGCGCAACTGTGCGCACGCGTGCCTCGCGGTCCCCCGGTTTGAGGTAGGCAAACGTGACTATCGTGCGCTTTTCCAGCGCAGTTGACAGGGGGTCGAATGCGGCCTCACGCACCCGAACGCGCGGCGCGTAGCCGAGCACGGGTTCGCTGGTGGTCACCCCGAGTGAGCGCAGCTTGAGAATTGCGCGACGCGACTCCCCCGAGAGCGACCCTTCGCGCCAGACCATTGCCGCGAGGTTGAGCAGGGTCGTCTCTTCGGGCGAGAACCGCACATCAGCCGGCAGCTCGTAGATGCCGCGCGGGATTCGGTAACGCAGGTTCTGGTTGTTGCCGGCCTGGCCGGGGCTCTCGGTAGTCTCCAGCGGAACACCAAGCTCGCGGATGTCGTCTTTGTCGCGCTCGAACTGGCGTTCAAGGTTTGAATTGTCGCCCGAGTGTGAGAATTTCTGCCGGTAGCCCTGCACCGTCGACAAGATCTCGTTTTTGGTGAGGCCAGCATCGGTCGCGAGCAGCGCGAGAACGAGGCTAAACAACCGTTCTTCGACGGGAATTCTGGGGGCGGCGCTGGCGGGTGGCACGAGTGAAATCCTAACCTTCGCGTCAGGACACCCGGCCGTGTCAGTGCGGAAAACTACTTTTTATCGACCCCGAGGATGTCGATCACGAAGACCAACGTCGAGCCGTCCGGGATCGAAGCAGGTGCGCTACCGGAAGGATAGCCGTCCTTAGGCGGAATGACCACGAGCACTTGCGAGCCAACCTTCGCGCCAACTACGGCCTTGGCAAACCCCGGCACGACCCCAGACGGGTCGTCAACGATGCTTGTTGCCGTCAGAGTCGCGGGATTGCCCTTGTCCCAGGTTGAATCGAATACTTTCTTCGTCGACCACAGCACTCCGGTGTAGTGCACGATGATGCTGTCGCCCTTCTTGACAGTGGCACCGTTGCCGGACTTCAGGGTGGCGATCTTCAGCGCACTTGGAGCGTCGCCAGGGGGAAACGTGAAGCCGGGCTCCCCGTTCGGCGCGAGAACTATCGAAGGCAGGCCCGCCACCGCCGGCTGATCGGCGCCATTGGCTCGGCCGAGGAAAGTGGAGTCGATGTCGGCGACCACAACGAGGGTCGACGTGGCATCGAGGCCAAGGGCGTCGGGGCCGAACAGCTGCTTCGCTGTGCCCGTGGTGACGACCCGAGAGCCAACTGTCGCGCACGACAGCGCTTGCGTGAACGGGAAGGAGCCCTTGACGAGAGTGCGAATAGCGAGGTTCGTGACGGGACCGCTGTCGCTGGAAACCGCCTCACCCGTTGCGCCGTAGTAGAGACTAACCGTCGCGTTGATGCCGGCATCGGGGTCGACTTTCGCGCCGTCACCGGAGCGCACCACAGCGAGCTCGGGCTTCTTGGCGATCAAGGGCGTCGGAAAGTCGGCCTTCGGATCCACATCGAAGCTGCCGCCGGTGGTCACCAGTGCGGCATTGCCCGTCGCGTCGCAGCTCGCAAAAGTGGGGTGCTGCGCGGAACAGCCGGAGAGAAAGACCAGCAGGCCTGCGGCCGCAACTATGCCTACGAGCTTGCGCACGAACACTCTTTTCCTAGGTGAATACCGTCAGACACTCTACTCGGCTGCGCCGGGTTGGCTTGTCACCGAAGATCCATCCGACGCAGCGGCTTGCGCGGCAGCCTGAGCTTCGCGCGCGGTCTTGCGCAGTCGTTTGGCCCCAGGGATGCGCTCGCCGAGCGCTCCCGGCGTCCAGGCTTCGACATCCTCATCGGTGTAGTCCGATTTGGAGGCGCGGCGCTGCAACGAAGGCAGCACGGCACCCGGCGCGAGACGGCGCGCGGTCATCAGGAAACCGGTGTGGCCGATCATCCGGTGGTCGGGACGCACCGCGAGCCCCTCGACGTGCCAGGTGCGCACGAGTGTCTCGCTCGGATCGGGCTCGGTAAAGGCACCAGTTGCCCTGATGGCTTCTGCCACGCGTGAGAGTTGGGTGACCGTGGCGATGTAGCAGATGAGCACGCCGCCGGGGGTGAGAGCGTCGGCACACTCCTCGAGACATTCCCAAGGGGCCAGCATGTCGAGCACGATGCGGTCGACGGTGCCGGGCGTTGTGGCGGCGGGCAGGGCATCCTGAAGATCTCCAACGATGACCGACCAATTGTCGGGCGCGACGCCCAGGAAGGCCGCAACATTCGATTGTGCGACATCAGCGAACTCTTGCCGACGCTCGAAAGAGAGCAGCCGGCCGTCTGAACCGATCGCCCGCAGCAGCCAGAGCGAGAGGGCGCCCGATCCCACACCCGCCTCGACAACCGTTGCACCGGGGAAGATATCTGCTTGCCCGATGATCTGGGCGGCATCCTTCGGGTAGATGATCGCGGCACCTCGGGGCATCGACATCACAAAGTCGGTGAGAAGGGGGCGCATAGCGAGGTATTCGGTGCCGTCGCTCGAGGCTACGACCGAGGCATCCGGCTGGCCGATCAACAGGTCGTGGCTGAGCACGCCGCGATGGCTGTGAAATGCGCCGCCCACCTCGAGGGTGACAGTATTCAGCCGACCTTTTGGCCCCGTGAGTTGAACACGTTCGCCCGCACGGAACTGCCCGCTCTGGCGGCGGCCGGTCATGAGGCGCCGACCTGCGAGTACATCGCCTCGAGATGGGCGACGGTTCGCCCCTCCAGGGTGGGCCAGAGAACGTCGGCCGGGGCATCCGCGATATCGACCATGAAAGGCACCCCGATCACCCGCGCTCCTGCGGCGCTTGCCGATTGGATGCCCGGCATCGAATCCTCAATCGCGACACAGTCGGCCGCGTCGACGGCGAGTAGCTCGGCCGCGCGCAGATACGGCTCGGGATGCGGTTTTGCCTCGGTCACGTCGTCACCGGAAACCACGACATCGAAACCAACGAAACCAAGTTGATCGGCAACGTGGTGTGCCATGCGCGATATCGACATCGTGACAAGAGCGGTCGGCACTCCGGCCTCCCGAAGCTCGATTAGCAGCTCGCGCGCTCCCGGGCGCCACGGCACCCCGAACTCAACAAGCTGTTCGAGAACCCGATCGGTGAGCCTGTCGATGATCTCTTGCTCGCCGAGCAGCACCCCCTTGCGCTGCAGGATGATTGCAGAGTTCCACAGCCCCGATCCCACCAGCTCGAGCGCTTCCTCGTGCGTCCACGTTCCGCCGAAAGACTCTATGAGCTCGGTCTCAGCCGAAATCCAATACGGCTCGGTGTTGACGAGGGTGCCGTCCATGTCCCACAGGACCGCGGCAGGGTGGAGGGAAGAGCGGCGTTGGGTCACAACCGACAATCGTAGTTCTATCCTTGGAAGAGGCGGCCCGAACCCGGATCGCCAGAGCAGGGAGCCACGTGCACGACAACACCTTCGCCAGCGGACGGCTTCTCGTCGTCGCCTTCGAAGGCTGGAACGATGCCGGTGAAGCCGCAAGCGGAGCGGTGAGCACACTCAAGGAGTTGCTCGACCTGTATCCGATCGCCGAGGTTGACCCCGAGGACTACTTCGACTACCAGTTCAATCGCCCCACTGTCGCTCCAGACGAGAACGGTGACCGGCAACTCGTCTGGCCCGGCGTGACAATCTACGGCCCCACCACACCCCACACGGTCACTGCATCTGAAGTCGGCGGCAACAGTTCGAACATCTACCTGCTGCTTGGCACAGAGCCGTCACGCGGTTGGAAGAGTTTCACGAGCGAGATCATCGATGTGCTCGAATCTAACGAGATCACCTCCATTGTGTTTCTCGGTGCGATGCTCGCCGATGTGCCCCACTCCCGCCCGATTTCAGTGTTCGCGAGCAGCGAGAACGCCGCAGTGCGAGCCCAACTGGCCCTCGAGCGCAGCGGTTATGAAGGGCCGGTCGGCATTCTTTCCGTTCTCGGCGATGCCGCCGAAAAGGCGGGCATCCTGACGATGTCGATCTGGGCATCGGTTCCGCACTACGTGCACAATGCGCCGAGCCCTAAAGCGACGCTGGCGCTCATCGACAAGCTCGAAGAAATAGTGGATGTCGTGATCCCGCGCGGCGATCTCATTACCGAGGCGGCGGCCTGGGAGACCGGCATCGATGCGCTCGCCGGTGACGATGACGACATGGCCTCATACATTGAGCAGTTAGAGCAGGCTCGTGACACCGTCGACTCCCCCGAGGCAAGCGGTGAGGCGATTGCCCAAGAGTTTGAAAAGTATCTGCGCCGTGGCGGCGACAACAAACCCGGCGACGGCACAGCAGGCGACGAGCCCTGGCGGTCGAAAGACTAAGGGCCGGGCTCTTAGCTCAACACGCCCGTCGACAACAGCACGATAAGTGTGCCGCCGAGCAGCACTCGGTAGATCACGAACGGCAAGAATGAGCGCTTCGAGATGTAGCTCATGAAGAATGCGATAACCAAGAAGCCGACGACACCCGCGATCACAGTCGCGACAGCGATTTCTGCCGGGTCGAACAGCTCAGGAGTGCAGTTCTTGGCGGCGGCCACACACGGCTCTTTTATCGACTTGTATACCTGGAACAGTCCCGAGCCGAACACCGCCGGAATGGCAAGCAGGAACGAGTAGCGCGCTGCGGCTTTGCGCTCGTAGCCGAGGAATAGTCCTGCGGTGATTGTGCCACCGGAGCGTGACACGCCGGGGATTAGGGCGAGAGCCTGGGCGAGCCCGTAGATGATCGCGTGCGGCAGAGTCAGCTGTTTGAGCCGCAGTTCCTTGCGGCCGACGAAGTCTGCGATGCCGAGCAGGATGCCGAAGACAATCAACGTGAACGCGACGATCCACAGGGAACGAAGCGTCGTTTCGATTGCGGTCTGGAACAGCAGGCCGAGAACGACGATCGGAACGCTGCCAAGAATGATGAACCAGCCCAGGCGCACATCGGGATCGCTCTGCGGCAGCCGGCGGAACAGCGCCTTGAACCACTTGCCGATGATGCGTTTCAGGTCGTACCAGAAGTAGATGACGACCGCGGTCTCGGTGCCGAGCTGGGTGATCGCGGTGAACGCCGCGCCCGGGTCGGCGCCAGTGCCGAGGAACTCGCCCACGATGCGCAGGTGCGCGCTCGACGAGACCGGAAGGAATTCGGTGAGACCCTGAACGAGTCCCAGGATGATTGCCTCGAAGAAACCCATGCGCCCGCCAGTCGTGAAAAAGCTAGTAGTTCAGAAGCAGGTCACCGAGGACCCGCCTGCCAAAGACTAATGCGTCAAGCGGCACGCGTTCGTCAACTCCGTGGAACATCGCAGGGAAGTCGAGGTCAGGCGGGAGGCGCAGCGGTGCGAAGCCGTAGCCGGCGATGCCCAGCGTGGCCAGTGCCTTGTTGTCTGTGCCACCGGACAGCAGGTAGGGCAGCACCGGGGCGCCGGGATCGTGGGATCTGAGGGTGTCGATCATGGCATCAACGAGCGGCCCGTCGAAGCTGTTCTCCAGCCCGATATCACGGTGCATCACGACGATCTCAATGTCAGCGCCGATGAGTTCGCGCACTTCGGCGAGCACAGCATCCTCCTCTCCGGCAAGGGTGCGGATGTCGATGAGTGCTTCGGCCGTGTCGGGGATGACGTTGTGCTTATAGCCGGCGCTCAGCAGTGTCGGGTTGCTCGTGGTGCGCAGACTGGCCTGGATGAACCCCGCCGCCGTCCCCGTCGACAGCACAAGCTCATCCGGCCCCACCCGCTCCGGGTCGACATCCATGATCCGAGCAAGCTCGGCGAGCAGCAGTTCGGTCGTGCCGGTGAGGCGGATCGGCCAGTCTCGGCGCCCCAGTGCGACGACGGCTTCGGCAAGTTTGGTCACCGCGTTGTCGTGGATCACCCGCGAGCCGTGTGCGGCAGTGCCGCGCGCGATGAGCTTGATCCAGACCAGGGCTTTCTCCCCGGTCTGCAGGAGGTAGGCGCGCTGCCCGTTCAGGTGCACCGAGTAGCCGCCGACCTCACTGATGGCTTCGGTCGCGCCGGCGAAGAGTTCCGGATGCTCGTCCACTACGTAGTGCGAACCAAACACTCCCCCGTTCTCCTCGTCGGAGAAGAATGCCACCACGAGGTCGCGCTTCGGCTGCTTGCCGACCCAAAGGATGTCTTGCAGCGCGGTGATGATCATCGCGTCCATGTTCTTCATATCGACAGCGCCGCGGCCCCAGAGCAAGCCGTCTCGGATGACGCCGCCGAACGGATCTACAGTCCAGTTCGTCGCGTCGGCGGGCACGACGTCGGTGTGTCCATGCACCACGAGGGCGGGCTTGGACGCGTCGCTGCCTTTCACTCGGGCGATGACGCTCGTGCGTCCGGTCGCCGCGTCGACATACTGTGGCTCAAGCCCGAGGTCCGTGAGGTGTTCACCGAGGTATTCGGCGGCATCCGTTTCGCCGTTCGAGCGACCCTCGCCGAAGTTCGTGGTGTCGAAGCGGATGAGCTCTTGTGCAATCCGAGCCGTAGCTTCGAGGTCGTCGGGCTGCGTCATTCCCCAACGCTACCAGCGTGCTATTCTCGTACCTCGGTGCTTCCGGATACGGTGGCTCCGATGCGCGCGGATGGCGGAAATGGCAGACGCGCTAGCTTGAGGTGCTAGTGCCCGTATAGGGCGTGGGGGTTCAAGTCCCCCTTCGCGCACAAATAGAAATAGACGCCTTCGTGGCGTCTATTTCTATTTGCGCACCAAGGTGCCGCGCGAACTACCCGGGGCCCCGAACGGCGCAGTCCGCCGGGTCGCCTACCGAGGTCGGCTCGTCCCGGAGCACCGGCGATCTGGCGGCGGCACCGTTTGGGCGTCAAGTCCCCCTTCGCGCACAAACGATCGCTACTCGGGGCCCCCGCTGGCAGTCCGGGCCATTGCGCCCCGCGGTCGGCTCTTGCTCGGACAACCCGCAATGGACCGGCGGCCCAGTAGGGGCGTCAAGTCCCCCTTCGCGCACGCTGGACGGGGTCCTACGCGGCGGCCGCCGCAGGTGCACCGTACGCGGCGGTGACCAGGATCGGGATGTGGTCAGAAGATCCACGCGGCATCGTCTCGACATCCTCGATTGTGAAGCCCTGCGAGGTGACGAAGTCGAAGTGTCCACGGAAGAATTTGTAAGCCGTGTAGGTGCGGCGGTCGCTCAGGGTGAGGTCGTAGCCCCGCTTGGCGACCTTCTCGGTGAGGTTCTCCTGGAACAACGGGTAGTTGTAGTCGCCGACCATGAGGATCGGAGCGCCCGATCCGAGTTCTTGCAGCAATTCGTGGGCCGCCGCGATCTGTTTGCGGCGCAATGAGTTCAGGGCGGTGAGTGGCGCCGCATGGAACGAGGCGAGCACCAGCTCATGCTTTGACTCGCGGTCAACGAGCTTGGCGCCGACGAGACGTTCGGGAGTCGGCGAGAAGATCAGATCGTGCAGGGACTTCTTTAGCTCGAACGACTGGCTCGCGACCTGCTCGTACCGATCTTTGCGGTAGTACACCGCGAGCCCGAGGCGGTTGCGCTTTGTTGAGTCGGCGAGGTGCAGTTTGCCGATTTCCAGCGGAAGTTCCGCAGCGACGCATTCCTGCAGGCACAGGGCGTCGAGATCAGGCGTCTTCGCGAGTTCGACGAGTTCTTTCATCGCCCGATTCTTGCGAAGGTTGTAACTAATGACTTTGATCACGTGACTCGGGTACCTCTCCCAAACGGAAGACCCCAGCCTATGCGCCACGACAGAATTTCGTTGCGTCGACGTGGAGAATCCAGCCGACAGCTACGACGCTAAACGAACCGCACGCCGTTTGTGAGCCGAGTGCGCACCTCGAAGAGCTCGGTGCCGCCGATGACGCGCGCGCCGGGGATCCCATTGCGCAGCAGGGCGAGCAAGTGCTCCTGGCGCACAGCGAGGGTCGCTGCGCCGCGCGCAGTGCCGAGGGCGACGAGGGGCTCATCGAGCGCGTCATCCGGAAGCACAACGACAAGGGCAGTGAAGCGCACACCGATCGTGCGGGTGAGGATGCGGGCGCGGGCGGCGAGTTCGTGCAGCGGTCGTTCTCCGTCGAGGGCCTCACCGATGAGGTCACCCTTGCGCACGCGCACCGGCCCGCCGAAGTCTTCGGAGAGAATCGCGAAGAGCCCGGTCGGGCCCAGCACGAGGTGGTCGACTTTGTCTTCAGGGCCGCCCGTGGCCACGTCATGCCAGACGGTGTATCCGATGCCGAGCGTGCTTAAGCTGCGGGCGGTGGCCTCTTCTGCCAGCGCGTCGGCCAGAGTGTGCCTGATCTCGCGCGGCGTGCTGCGCACCAACGCCGGGTCGTAGGGGTCGGCGATCTCGACTCCGCGTCCAACCCATTCGCGCAGTAAGTCGAGGTACTTCTCCCGGCGCCAGCCGCCCGGATGCCCATACGCACGAGCCCGCGGTCGCGAGTCTTGCCGTGGGCGGGCCGGTTGTGCAGTGAAGGTCTCGTGACTGTCGGATCGACCGTGGCCGGAGTCATACGCCCCACGTTGCTGCGGGGTGCCGACACGCTCCCAGGCCAGTTGCACAGCGACGAATCGTTTGGGGTCTCCCCCGGTGTCGGGGTGTGTCTCGCGCAGCGCCTTACGGAATGCCTTGCGTAGTTCATCCTCCGATGCGGATGCCGCGACACCGAGCACCTCGTACGGGCTCGCCGACATCGGGCTCTCGGGCATCCCAGAAGAATACCCGCGCCGACATGGAGGCAGCCGTTACTTGCCCCTGAGGTCTTTGCGCAGGATCTTGCCCGAGCTCGACTTCGGTACGACCTCGATGAAGGCAACCTGGCGCACCTTCTTGTGCGGGGCGACGTGCTCTGCGACGAACGACATCACGCCCGCCTCATCCAGCTCGGCCCCGGGGGCGAGCACCACGAAGGCTTTCGGAACCTCCTGGCCTTCATCGTCAGGCGCGCCGACGACAGCGGCATCCGCGATGCCCGGATGGGTGAGCAGCAGCGCTTCGAGTTCTGCGGGGGCAACCTGATAGCCCTTGTACTTGATGAGTTCTTTGAGCCGGTCGACTATCCAAAATGCGCCGTTCTCGTCGACCCGCGCAATGTCACCGGTGTGCAGGAAACCCTCATCGTCCAGGGTGTCGTGGGTGGCATCGTCGCGGCCGAGGTAGCCGAGCATGACGTTCGGGCCACGCACGAGCAGCTCGCCCGGCTCACTGAGGCCCTCTGTTGCCAAGATCTCGTCGCCGGACTCGACATCGATGAGTTTGCACTGGACGTTGGCGATCGGCACCCCGATCGAACCCAGGGGGATGTCCTCGCGATCGGGTGGGATCACATGCGAGACCGGGCTCAACTCGGTCATGCCGTAGCCCTGCCGCACCCGAGTGTTCAGTCGTTTGGCCACAGTCTCGGCGAGAGCCGTGTCCAGCGGCGCCGCGCCGGAGAAGACGACGCGCACCGACGACAGGTCGTAGGAGTCGATGAGCGGATGCTTGGCCAGCGCCACCGCGATAGGCGGGGCAATGAACAGGTAGGTGCACTTCTGGTCCTGGATGATTCGCAGGAATTCGGGTAGGTCGAACTTCGGCATCGTCACAAGCCGGGCGCGCCTGCTCAGCGCGATGTTCAACAGCACGGTCATGCCGTAGATGTGGAAGAACGGCAGAAGTGCGAGCACCCGGTCGTCACGCTCAACATCGAGCACGGGCTTGCATTGCAAGACATTGGCGACGAGGTTGGTGTGGCTGAGCTTGACCCCCTTCGCGACTCCTGTCGTACCAGACGAGTACGGCAGTACCGCGAGGTGGGTGGCCGGATCGAACTGCACATCCGGTGCAGCAGCCTGCTGGGTGAGCAGGTCTTTCAACGAGGGGTGACCCTCCGCCCCGTCGATGACAATGAGGTGCTCGTCGTCGATTCCGACAGCGGATGCCCCAGCTTTCGCCTGCGGCAGCATCGGCGAGATCGTGAACAGGAATGTCGCACCCGAGTCACGCAGCTGGGTGGTGATCTCCTCGGGCGTGTAGAGCGCATTGATCGTCGTGGCTGTCGCTCCCGCCCGCAGGATGCCGTGGAACACACTCGCGAAGATCGGCAGGTTAGGCGAGAGCAGCCCGATCACGTCGCCGACCTTCACCCCGCGCGCGGCGAGGGCTCCGGCAATCCCGTCAACCTGCGCGATGAGCTGGGCGTATGTGGTCTCGGCACCGGATGCCCCGTCGACGAGCGCGACGCGGGTCGCGTCATCCGCAGAGATGTCGCCGAACAGGAACTCGTAGACGCTGACGGCGGGGATCTCTTCGTCGGGGAACGGGCTGGAGTACATGCGATCTCCTTTGATCGGGTAGCTGAACTGATCTTCGTCCTACCCACGGGTGGGGGCAAGCGCCGTACCTGAATAAGCACGGTCAGCGGAACTGAAGCATGCGGGCGTACATTGTTGACATGACTACTATTAGCGACATCCCGCTCACGACGATCGACGGCGAAGCGACTTCCCTCTCTGCGTATGGCGACAAGGTCCTGCTGATCGTCAACGTCGCCTCCCGGTGCGGCCTTGCTCCGCAGTACGAGAAGCTCGAGCAGCTTCAGAAGACCTACGGTGACCGCGGGTTCACCGTTCTGGGCTTCCCGAGCAACCAGTTCTTGCAGGAGCTGAAAGACACCGACGACATCAAGGAATACTGCTCGCTGACCTGGGGCGTCACCTTCCCGATGTTCGACAAGGTGAAGGTCAACGGCAAGGACGCGCACCCGCTTTACAAAGAACTCACCCAGACTCCCGACGCAGCTGGCAAAGCGGGCAAAGTGAAGTGGAACTTCGAGAAGTTCGTCGTCACCCCTGACGGATCGGTACACCGCTTCCGCCCGACGACCGAACCGGATGACCCGGCAAT